>NZ_JADBRD010000023.1:0-164943 GCF_014930495.1 Enterobacter cloacae complex sp. S3
ACGAGTCTGAGGCATTGGGCCGTCAGTCGCAGCAACAACCAGGATCGCGCCGTCCATCTGCGCAGCACCGGTGATCATGTTTTTAACATAGTCGGCGTGGCCTGGGCAGTCTACGTGTGCGTAGTGGCGAGTCGGGGTGTCATATTCAACGTGGGAAGTGTTGATGGTGATACCACGAGCTTTTTCTTCTGGTGCGTTATCGATCTGGTCGAATGCACGAGCAGAACCACCGTAGGTTTTAGCCAGAACGGTAGTGATTGCAGCAGTCAGGGTAGTTTTACCATGGTCAACGTGGCCGATAGTACCAACGTTGACGTGCGGTTTTGTACGTTCAAATTTTTCTTTAGACACGGCTATATTCCTTACTATAGTGCTCTCCCCTGTGGAGAGAGCACGGGACTTAGGTTTTAATCCTGTGGATTACTTACCACGGGCTTCAATAACGGCCTGAGCAACGTTGTTAGGCGCATCATCATACTTCAGGAATTCCATGGTGTATGATGCACGACCTTTGGTCAGAGAACGCAGCTGAGTTGCATATCCGAACATTTCAGACAGCGGAACTTCAGCGTGGATCTTAACGCCAGTTACTTCGGATTCCTGACCACGCAGCATACCGCGACGACGGCTCAAGTCACCGATAACGTCACCGGTGTTCTCTTCAGGAGTTTCTACTTCAACCTTCATGATTGGCTCAAGCAGAACTGGTTTTGCTTTCTTAAAGCCTTCTTTAAAGGCAATAGACGCAGCCAGTTTAAACGCCAGTTCAGAGGAGTCAACGTCGTGGTAAGAACCGAAGTGCAGACGAACACCCATGTCAACAACCGGATAGCCAGCCAGAGGGCCCGCTTTCAGCTGTTCCTGGATGCCTTTATCAACGGCTGGGATGTATTCGCCAGGAATTACACCACCTTTGATGTCGTTGATGAACTCGTAACCTTTCGGGTTAGAGCCCGGCTCCAGTGGGTACATGTCGATCACAACGTGACCGTACTGACCGCGACCACCAGACTGCTTAGCGTGTTTACCTTCAACATCGGTAACTTTCGCGCGAATCGCTTCGCGGTAAGCAACCTGAGGTTTACCCACGTTCGCTTCAACGTTGAATTCACGCTTCATACGGTCAACGATGATGTCCAGGTGCAGTTCACCCATACCAGCGATGATGGTCTGGTTAGATTCTTCATCAGTCCATACGCGGAATGATGGGTCTTCTTTCGCCAGACGGCCCAGAGCCAGACCCATTTTTTCCTGGTCAGCTTTGGTTTTTGGTTCAACTGCGATGGAGATTACCGGCTCAGGGAATTCCATACGCTCCAGAATGATCGGGTGATCCGGGTCACACAGGGTGTCACCAGTGGTCACGTCTTTCAGACCGATAGCTGCAGCGATGTCGCCCGCACGAACTTCTTTGATCTCTTCACGTTTGTTAGCGTGCATCTGTACGATACGGCCAAAACGTTCACGCGCCGCTTTCACGGAGTTCAGGATGGTGTCACCGGAGTTAACCACACCAGAGTAAACGCGGAAGAAGGTCAGGTTACCCACGAATGGGTCGGTAGCAATTTTGAACGCCAGTGCAGAGAATGGCTCTTCGTCGCTTGCGTGACGCTCAGCCGGAGTATCTTTACCGTCGTCCAGGATGCCGTTGATCGCAGGAACGTCAACTGGGGATGGCAGGTAGTCAACTACCGCATCCAGCATCGCCTGAACACCTTTGTTCTTGAACGCAGAACCACAGGTTACCAGGATGATTTCGTTGTTCAGAACGCGCTGACGCAGAGCTTTTTTGATCTCTTCTTCAGTCAGTTCTTCACCACCCAGGTATTTCTCCATCAGCTCTTCAGAAGCTTCAGCAGCGGATTCGATCAGGTTCTGGTGCCATTCGTCAGCCAGGTCCTGCATTGCAGCTGGGATATCTTCGTATTCGAAGGTAACGCCCTGGTCTGCATCGTTCCAGTTGATGGCTTTCATTTTCACCAGGTCGATAACGCCGGTGAAGCCTTCTTCAGCACCAATTGCCAGCTGCAGCGGAACAGGGTTCGCGCCCAGACGGGTTTTGATCTGGCCAACAACTTTCAGGAAGTTAGCACCCATACGGTCCATTTTGTTAACGAACGCGATGCGTGGAACTTTATATTTGTTCGCCTGACGCCATACGGTTTCAGACTGTGGCTGAACACCACCAACTGCGCAATAAACCATTACCGCGCCGTCAAGAACACGCATGGAACGTTCTACTTCGATGGTGAAGTCAACGTGCCCTGGGGTGTCGATGATGTTTACGCGATGCGGTTCGTACTGCTTAGCCATACCTGACCAGAATGCAGTAGTCGCTGCGGAGGTGATAGTGATACCACGCTCCTGCTCCTGTTCCATCCAGTCCATGGTGGCTGCGCCGTCATGAACTTCACCGATTTTATGGTTTACACCGGTGTAGAACAGAATACGTTCGGTAGTAGTGGTTTTACCGGCGTCGATGTGCGCACTGATACCGATGTTACGGTAGCGTGCGATGGGTGTTGTACGAGCCATTTGATTCCTCGTTTATATCTTTAGGCGTTCAGTTAAGTTACCCAGAGCGGGCGGCTTCTCTGAAGCGCCCGCCTGGTGACTAATACTCCGAAGGGATTACCAACGGTAGTGTGCGAACGCCTTGTTGGCTTCAGCCATACGGTGAACGTCTTCACGTTTCTTAACTGCAGTACCTTTGTTGTCTGCAGCATCAGAAAGTTCGTTCGCCAGACGCAGAGCCATGGATTTATCACCGCGTTTACGAGCAGCTTCAACGATCCAACGCATTGCCAGAGCATTACGACGAACCGGACGAACTTCAACTGGAACCTGATAAGTAGAACCACCAACGCGGCGGGACTTAACTTCTACGGTTGGGCGAACGTTGTCGAGAGCGACTTCGAAAGCTTCCAGTTCATTTTTACCAGAACGCTGAGCCAGGGTCTCAAGCGCGCTGTATACGATTGCTTCTGCAGTAGATTTTTTACCATCTACCATCAGGATATTTACAAATTTTGCCAGCAGTTCTGATCCGAATTTCGGATCTGGAAGGATTTTACGCTGACCAATGACGCGACGACGTGGCATGGGAATACTCCGTTGTTAATTCAGGATTGTCCAAAACTCAAAGAGTTTAGTTTGACATTAAGATAAATCAGTTTGGCCTTACTTAACGGAGAACCATTAAGCCTTAGGACGCTTCACGCCGTACTTGGAGCGAGCCTGCTTACGGTCTTTAACACCTGAGCAGTCGAGCGCACCACGAACGGTGTGGTAACGAACACCCGGAAGGTCTTTAACACGACCGCCACGGATCAGGATCACGGAGTGCTCCTGCAGGTTGTGACCTTCACCACCGATGTAGGAAGTCACTTCGAAACCGTTAGTCAAACGCACACGGCATACTTTACGCAGTGCGGAGTTTGGTTTTTTAGGAGTGGTGGTATATACACGAGTACATACGCCACGTTTCTGCGGGCAGGCTTCCAGCGCAGGCACGTTGCTCTTTGCAACTTTGCGTGCGCGTGGTTTGCGTACCAGCTGGTTAACTGTTGCCATTAAATAGCTCCTGGTTTTAGCTTTTGCTTCGTAAACACGTAATAAAACGACCTCATACAATATGAGGACGCGAAATTTTAGGGCTACGTCGAAAAGGTGTCAAGAAATATACAGCGATCTCAAATCACCAGTTCATTTGACTGGCGTGCGTCACAGTAAGATTGACGAAATCAGTATAGCCAACCACGTCAATTTTGGCTGAAATTTGACCAGAAAGACCCCGCGCATCCAGATCGTCCTTCAGCGCAGAGACTGTTATGGGGGCATTCGTGAGAATTTCAACGAAACGACTGCCGTCCAGTGCGGCAAGCACACCATCCTGAATCAGCAGCAGGTCATCACCTTCGCGCAGCATGCTCAGTAACGCATCGATATCACATTGCCACGGTGAATGGCTCAGAGTATGGAGCATGTCAGCCTCAGAAAGTCAGAACGGTGTCGTAGTGGGAAAGGTGTTCGCGCAGTGCAGCAGAAGACAGGACTGTCACATCCAGCACGAAAGGCGTTGCCTCGTTTAAACCGCGCGCGGCCAGGGAGTCGGCACAGACATAGAAGGTTTCGATATCGTAAAGCGGTAATACTTTGAACGTCGCGATGTAATCACGCGCCAGAATGGCCTGAGGCTGCTGCCCCGCCAGAAGCTGAAATACGCCGTCGCCCAAAAAGAAGACACCGATATCTTCGGTCAATGCTGAGGTCGCGAGCAGCGCATCCAGCCCTTCTCTGCCGGACGCATTGCCGTGCGGTGCGGAGGAAAAAACAAACGCGACACGCTTCATCAGAATTGCACCACTCTGTCGCAGGTTAATGCCGCCTGTGCCAGTGCACCCAGGCCACTCAACGAAAAGCCGGGCTGCAGGTTAGAACCCGATAAACCAAGACGTGCGGCTTCGGTTGCATCGGTCACCCCGCGGCGCAGTGCCGCCGCCACGCAGATGTGCAGTTCTACGCCCTGCTTTTCGTTTAATGCCTGCCAGGCGCGCACCAGATCGAATTCGTCGCTCGCCGGTGACGTAAACTGATTCGCGTTATACACCCCTTCCCGATAGAAGAAGACGCTCGCTAGCTCATGTCCGGCCGCCAGTAGCGCATGCGCAAACTGCAGCGCGCTGCTGGCCTGCTGAGTGCCGTACGCCGGGCCTGTCACCATTAACGCAAAACGCATTACTTGTCTTGTCCCTGGAAATCGCCGCTTTTGAACTGGCGAATATAGAGGTAGACCGTGTGCTTGGAGATGTTCAGACGATCGGCCACCTGGTTGATGGCGTCTTTAATATCAAAAATCCCTTTTTCGTAGAGATTAAGCACGATCTGGCGATTCTTGGCGTTGTTCGAGACGTTGCGATCGGCATTCACCTCTTCAATCGTAAACTCAAGCGTCTGGGTCACCAGATCTTCAACGGAGGAGGCAAAGTTAACAGAAGAGCCAACGTCCGGCGTTTCTGGTGGAATAAAGGTGCTCATGATTTGCGAGAATGGCACATCAAGGTTCATGTTGATGCACAGCAGCCCAATAACACGATGCTCGCGGTTTCGAATCGCGATGGTTTCTGATTTCATCAGCACGCCGCTTTTGGCGCGGGTGAAATAGCATTTTGAGACGCTGCTGTCCGCGCCGGTCATGTCATGCAGCATACGCAATGCAAGGTCGGTAATTGGCGAACCAATTTTACGGCCAGTATGCTCACCATTCGCAATGCGGATGGCGGAACACTTCAGATCTTGCAGGGAGTGCAATACGATTTCGCAGTGGGAGCCAATGAGCATCGCTAACCCGTCCACTACCGCTTCGTAGGATTTCAGAATATCGAAGTCGGTCTGATCGAAAGGACGTTGATCCAGCAAATCAAGTTCACTGGTTTCGTTGGTTAAAAGCGACCTGGACATGAAAAAAACACTCCTTTTCAGGAGCCTGTCGTTAGGTTTTCAGGGCAGGCTCATTATCTACACGGACAACTAAATTAATACAGCGTGCGTGGCGCTTTCCAGTGTTAATTATATCTGCCCCACAATAAAAAAACCGCCGCCTGAAAGGCGGCGGTTTTTTTCAACATTACTTCTTAGCAGCAGCGGCTTTATCGTCAGCCGGTGCGTCTGCTTTCGCATCCGCTTTCGGTGCCGGTTTGATATCCAGCAGCTCTACGTCAAAGACCAGCGTAGAGTTGGCAGGGATACCCGGAACGCCGGTTTTGCCATAGGCCAGATCCGGTGGGATAACCATCTTGATCTTGCCGCCTTTCTTGATGTTTTTCAGGCCTTCAGTCCAGCCAGGGATCACACCATCCAGACGGAAAGAGAGCGGCTCACCGCGGGTGTAAGAGTTATCGAACTCTTTACCGTCGATCAGCGTACCTTTGTAGTTCACAACAACGGTGTCGCTGTCTTTAGGCGCATCGCCGGTGCCTTCTTTCTCAACTTTGTACACCAGGCCGGTAGAAGAGGTTTTCACACCTTTCTCTTTGGCAAAGGTATCGCGGTAGGCTTTGCCTTTCGCTTCGTTGTCTTTAGCGTCCGCGTCCATCTTGGTCTGCGCGGCACCCTTCACGCGCGCTTCGAACGCCTGCAGAGTCTGTTCAATTTCCTGGTCAGACAGCTTGCTCTTATCTGCAAATGCGTCCTGAACGCCCGCGATCAGCTGAGCTTTATCCAGTTTGATGCCCAGTTTCTCTTGTTCTTTCAGAGAGTTTTCCATGTAGCGACCCAGAGATGCGCCCAGTGCGTAGGCGGATTTCTGGTCGTCATTTTTGAACGCCGCTTTGCTGTCTGCAGTGGCAGCAGGCTTCGCAGCAGTATCAGCAGCGAATGACAGCGGCGCGTTCAGCGCAACAGCCATCGTCGTCGCCAGCAGCGTTACTTTAAACAGTGATTTCATCCATATCTCCAGGGCCTGGGGACTCTCACCCCAGCGTTAAACGTAAATGAGTTACGTACTATAAAACGTTGCGGAAGAAATCTACAGACAGACACTTCCAATTCTCGCCACTTTTCAGACTATTTTTGTTTAAATAAGTTTCCTGCCAAGGGGATGCGGACTGTACTTAAGGATAAACTCAGTTAAACTGCGCCGCCGCAGGGCCATTATGGCGAATCTGAAATAAACGAGGTGAATGATGAAGGATACAGCAATAGAAGCGAGAATGGCTGAGCTGGAAAGCCGCCTGGCTTTTCAGGACATCACCATCGAAGAGCTAAACCAGACCGTGACCGCACATGAGCTCGAAATGGCAAAACTGCGGGATCATATGCGCCTGCTGACTGAAAAACTGAAGGCCACGCAGCCGTCAAACATTGCCTCTCAGTCAGAAGAGACGCCACCTCCTCATTATTGAGGCACAAAAAAAGCGGGATTATCCCGCTTTTTTTGTGCCCGGTGGCGCGAAGCTTACCGGGCCTACATACCAAATACCCTATGGATTTCGTGTCGCAGGAAGGCGGCAAGCTTGAAAATCCCCGGGAGCATAGATAACTATGTGACCGGGGTTTGAAAGCGCAGCCAACGCACCTGCGGCTTGAAAGACGACGGGTATTAGTGGCAACCGCAGCCGCCGTTACCGCAACCACCTTTACCGTGGTCGTGACCATGGTCGTGATCGTGGCCGTGACCACCGCAGCAGCCGTCGTGGCCGTGATCGTGGTCATGGTCGTGACCGTGCGCACCGTGAACGTGGCCATGAGCCAGCTCTTCTTCGGTCGCTTCACGGATCGCAACAACTTCTACGTTGAACTTCAGGTTCTGGCCAGCCAGCATGTGGTTACCGTCAACCACGACGTGGTCATCTTCCACTTCGGTGATTTCAACAGGAACCGGGCCCTGGTCAGTTTCAGCCAGGAAGCGCATGCCAACCTGCAGTTCGTCAACGCCCATGAACACGTCTTTAGGAACGCGCTGAACCAGGTTGTCGTCATACTGACCGTAAGCGTCGTTCGCGCCTACAGCAACGTCAAATTTGTCGCCAACTTCATGACCTTCCAGCGCGTTTTCCAGGCCGGAAATCAGGGAACCGTGACCATGCAGGTAGTCAAGCGGCGCACTCACCGGAGACTCATCAACCAACACACCGTCTTCTGTACGTACCTGATAGGCCAGGCTGACCACCAGGTCTTTTGCTACTTTCATGATATCTCCTGAGCGTGGGAAAATTGCTGGCGCAGATTGTAGCGGAAATCTGCACCCGTGTACCCTTTAGCTTAAAAAAACTCAGGGCATATCGCTAGTCCGGATGAAAAATCCCGATAACTTGCTCTTCTTTGCGAACGTGATCGCGGGCCTCTTTATCGGCCTCACGCATCTGGTGACCGCACTTAACACACTCAACAACATCAACATTATTTTCCCGCCACATCGCCAGGGTATCTTGCGCCTGACAGGTCGGGCATTTTGCACCCGCGATAAAGCGTTTACGTACAGCCATCTTTCGTTACCCTTTATTCAAATTCATCCCAGCCATCAAGCTGGCGTCGTTCCTGTTGCATCTCTCGCTGGAAGATCTCCTCCAGCTCGCGACGCGCTTCCCGCACGCGGGATATCTGCGCCGTATCGGTATGTACCGGCATCAGCTCGCGCAACATCCGCATATCCAGCCGGCGGAAGTGCATCTGGGCGCGCTGCGCCTGATGCGGATGCATGCCGAGCGAGATCAGCGCCTTACGACCCAGCTCCAGCGCACTGGAGAACGTCTCACGGGAGAAGTGTTTCACACCCGCCTGCAACAATTCGTGAGCTTCAACACGTCCCCGCGCACGCGCCAGAATATGCAGATGCGGGAAATGCTGCTGGCACAGATCCACCAGCTTCATCGTGTCTTCCGGATCGTTACAGGTAATCACGATGGACTCTGCCGCTTCCGCCCCCGCCGAGCGCAGCAGCTCAAGCTGGGTCGCGTCGCCGTAGTAAACCTTGTAGCCATATTTGCGCATCAGGTTGACCGCGCTGATATCACGCTCCAGTACCGTAATGCGCATTTTGTTTGCCATCAGCAAACGCCCGATAACCTGTCCAAAACGGCCAAAGCCCACCACAATCACCTGCGGCTTATCGTCTTCCACCCACGGCGCTTCGTCTTCATCGTCATTTGGGTTCAGGCGGCGCGACAGCAGTTTATCCACCAGCTTCATCAGCAGCGGCGTGGTCATCATAGACAGCGTGACCGTCACCAGCAAAAGCGCCATCTGATCGTCTTTAAACAGCTTCTGGGAGGATGCGGTCGAGAACAGCACAAACGCGAACTCGCCTCCCTGGCTTAACACGCTGGCAAACTGCATGCGTTCCGAACTGCGCAGCCCGTAGATACGCGCCATGACGTACAGTACCAGCATCTTCACCGCCACCAGGATAGCGACGCTCACGACCACCCACAGCAGATGGGTATAGAGCACACCGAGGTTGAGCGCCATCCCCACAGAAATAAAGAACAGGCCTAACAGCAGCCCTTTGAAGGGATCGATGGCAATTTCCAGCTCGTGCCGATACTCGCTCTCCGCCAGCAGCACCCCGGCGATAAAGGTCCCGAGCGCCATCGACAGCCCCAGCGCGTCCATAAACAACGCCGATCCCAGCACCAGCAGCAGCGTCGCGGCGGTAAACACCTCGCGAACGCCCGACGCGGCAATAAAGCGGAACACGGGACGTAACAGGAAACGACCGCCAATCAGCATGCCCGCGAAGGCCAGCACCTTCATGGCGATTTTAGCCCAGTCGAAGTGATCGTCCCCGGACCCCGCCAGCAGCGGCACCAGCGCCAGCGCCGGGATCACCGCCAAATCCTGGAACAGCAGCACCGAAAAGCCCAGCTGACCGGCTTCGTTACGGTTCATCCCCTTATCGCGCATCAGCTGCAGCGCCATCGCCGTCGACGACATCGCAAGGCCTATCCCGCCAATCACCGCCGCCTGCCATGAAAAGTTGGTCAGCATTAACAGGCCACCCAGGATCGCGGCGCTGAACAACACCTGCGCGGCGCCCACGCCAAAGATAGAGCGTCGGAGCTGCCACAATTTCGAAGGATTCAGCTCCAGGCCGATGATGAACATCAGGAACACCACGCCCAGCTCGGAGAAATGGAGGATCTCATCGACATCGCTGATGAATCCCAGCCCCCATGGGCCAATCGCGATCCCCGCCAGCAGATACCCCAGCACCGCACCGATACCAATACGGGCTGCAAGCGGCACCGCAACGACGGCCGCAAATAAAAACAGCACCCCGGCGAGGAGTAAATTCGATCCTTCCATTAACGACCTCCTGCCGGAATAGGTGACGCCAGCCATTCACCATAGGCTCTGGCGTGGCTTGCCAGCTCTTTCGGATCCTGACGCCGCGCCCAGTAGACAATAATCGGGCTCATCCAGTGCATACGGCACATGGCCGCCGTCAGCTCGAATGGCCTGAGGATATCGCTCATCGGATAGCGGTTCAGCCCGTCGTGACGGTAAGCGCTTTCGGGTTCACCGGTCGTAATCACGCTACGCCAGTACTTTCCCGCCAGCTGGTTGCCCCCCACCCCGCTGGAGAAGCCCCGGCTCAGCACGCGGTCCAGCCACTCTTTCAGCAGCGCCGGACAGCTGTAGGTATAAAGCGGATGCTGGAACACAATCACGTCATGCTGACGCAGCAGCTCCTGCTCGTAAGGGATATCAATAAAGAAATCAGGATAGTGCGCGTAGAGATCGTGCACCGTTACGTTACTAAGCTGTGTGGCCGGCTTAAGCAGCACCCGGTTTGCCACCGAGTCCTGAGATTCCGGATGGGCATACAGCAGCAGCACTTTTGCTGTCTGAGACATCATTCCCCTCCCGGTCTTGTTTCTGTTTTTGTGTATCGTCGCTGTTTTGGGCTACCATGGCGGCCCGGTGCGGAAAATGGCCCACACCTTACATTATCATAATGACAAATTAACATAGTCGGAACATACGGCGCTTCTATGATTGTTTTCTCCTCGTTACAAATTCGTCGCGGCGTGCGCGTCCTGCTGGATAACGCCACTGCTACCATCAACCCGGGCCAAAAAGTGGGTCTGGTCGGCAAAAACGGCTGCGGTAAATCCACCCTGCTGGCGCTGCTGAAAAACGAGATTAGCGCGGATGGCGGTAACTTTACCTTCCCGGGGAACTGGCAGCTCGCCTGGGTAAACCAGGAGACGCCTGCGCTGAGCGAACCGGCACTCGACTATGTTATCGACGGCGACCGTGAATACCGCAAGCTGGAAGCGGAACTTCATTCTGCTAACGAGCGCAACGACGGTCACGCCATCGCCACCGTTCACGGCAAGCTGGACGCCATCGATGCGTGGACCATTCGCTCCCGCGCCTCCAGCCTGCTGCACGGCCTGGGCTTCAGCAACGAACAGCTGGAACGCCCGGTCAGCGACTTCTCCGGCGGCTGGCGTATGCGCCTCAACCTGGCGCAGGCGCTGATCTGCCGCTCTGACCTGCTGTTGCTTGACGAACCGACCAACCACCTCGATCTCGATGCGGTTATTTGGCTGGAGAAGTGGCTCAAGAGCTATCAGGGCACTCTGATTCTGATCTCCCACGACCGCGACTTCCTTGACCCGGTAGTGGATAAAATCATTCATATCGAACAGCAAACGATGTTCGAGTACACCGGCAACTACAGCTCCTTCGAGCGCCAGCGCGCGACGCGTCTCGCCCAGCAGCAGTCCATGTACGAAAGCCAGCAGCAGCGCGTGGCGCACCTGCAGAGCTTCGTGGATCGCTTTAAGGCCAAAGCCTCAAAAGCCAAGCAGGCCCAGAGCCGCATCAAGATGCTGGAACGCATGGAGATGATCGCCCCGGCGCACGTGGATAACCCGTTCCACTTCAGCTTCCGCGAGCCGGAAAGCCTGCCTAACCCGCTGCTGAAAATGGAAAAAGTCAGCGCGGGCTATGCCGACCGCATTATTCTCGACTCCATCAAGCTCAACCTGGTGCCGGGTTCCCGCATTGGCCTGCTGGGGCGTAACGGCGCCGGTAAATCGACGCTGATCAAACTGCTGGCGGGCGAGCTTAACCCGGTCAGCGGTGAAATTGGTCTGGCGAAGGGTATCAAGCTGGGTTACTTCGCCCAGCATCAGCTGGAATTTTTACGCGCGGATGAATCGCCGATTCAGCACCTCGCGCGTCTTGCGCCGCAGGAGATGGAGCAGAAGCTGCGCGACTATCTCGGCGGCTTCGGCTTCCAGGGCGATAAGGTGACTGAAAACACCGAGCGCTTCTCCGGCGGCGAAAAGGCCCGTCTGGTGCTGGCGCTGATCGTCTGGCAGCGCCCGAACCTGCTGCTGCTCGATGAACCGACCAACCACCTGGATCTCGACATGCGTCAGGCGCTGACCGAAGCGCTGATTGAGTTCGAAGGCGCGCTGGTGGTGGTTTCGCACGACCGTCACCTGATCCGCTCCACCACGGACGATCTCTATTTAGTGCACGGCGGCAAAGTCGAACCGTTCGACGGCGATCTGGAAGACTATCAGCAGTGGCTGACGGACGTGCAGAAGCAGGAAAACCAGCCGGAAGAGTCAGCGAAAGACAACGCCAACAGCGCGCAGGCGCGTAAAGACCAGAAGCGCCGTGAAGCGGAGCTCCGCACCCAGACGCAGCCCCTGCGTAAAGAGATTACCCGTCTCGAAAAAGAGATGGAAAAACTCAACGCCACGCTTGCTATCGTTGAAGAGAAGCTCGGCGATAGCGGCCTGTATGACCAGAGCCGCAAGGCTGAGCTGACCGACTGCCTGCAAACCCAGGCGAAGACCAAATCCAGTCTCGAAGAGTGCGAGATGGCGTGGCTCGACGCGCAGGAACAGCTGGAAGCGATGCTGCAGGCTGACTGACTTATTTACCCCGTTTGAAGAGCAGAATCCGTACCGGGTTCGGAAATCCAGCTTAAACGGGGTACAATTCGGAAAGTATCGTAAATTTCCGACAAGAATCAGCATCGCGCTTATGACCCAAATCATTCCATCAGACTTCGACATTGCGGCCGAAGACAGCACTGAGTTCGTGCCTATGCGCGGCGTGGCCAATCCGCATTTGCAGACCATGCTGCCGCGACTGATCCGCCGCAAGGTTCAGTTCACCCCGCACTGGCAACGGCTTGACCTGCCAGACGGTGATTTTCTGGATCTCGCCTGGAGCGAAGCGCCTGAACAGGCTCGCCATAAGCCGCGTCTGGTGGTTTTCCACGGTCTGGAAGGCAGCCTGCACAGCCCGTATGCACATGGGCTAATTGAGGCGGCAAAAGCGCGCGGCTGGCTCGGCGTGGTGATGCATTTTCGCGGCTGCAGCGGTGAACCGAATCGTCAGAAACGCATTTATCACTCGGGTGAAACCGAAGACGGGACGTGGTTTTTACACTGGCTGCGGGAAAATTATGGCACCGTGCCAACGGCCGCCGTGGGCTACTCGCTGGGCGGGAATATGCTGGCCTGTCTGCTGGCCAAAGAGGGCGAAAGCGTACCGCTGGATGCCGCCGTCATTGTCTCCGCGCCGTTTATGCTTGAGCAGTGTAGCTACCACATGGATAAAGGCTTTTCCCGCGTCTATCAGCGCTACCTGCTCAACCTTCTGAAGGCCAACGCGGCGCGTAAGCTGAAGGCCTACCCGGATACCCTGCCGGTAAGCCTGCGCCAGCTGAAAAAGGTGCGTCGTATCCGCGATTTCGACGACCTGATCACCGCGAAAATCCACGGCTTCGCCGATGCGATTGACTATTATCGTCAGTGCAGCGCCATGCCGCTGCTCAGCAAGATCACGCAGCCGACGCTGATTATTCATGCCAAAGATGACCCGTTTATGGATCATCACTCGATCCCCGCTCAGGAATTCCTGCCCGACAACGTTCACTATCAGTTGACCGAGCATGGCGGCCACGTCGGGTTTATCGGGGGCACGCTGCGCCGCCCGAAAATGTGGCTTGAGGCGCGAATTCCTGACTGGCTGACCCCTTATCTGGACGGTGCAAAATGATTATTCCCTGGCAGGATCTGGCTCCCGAAACGCTCGATAATCTGATTGAAAGCTTTGTATTACGCGAAGGCACCGATTATGGTGAACAGGAACGCTCGCTTGAGCAAAAGGTCAACGATGTTAAGCGCCAGCTGAAAAGCGGCGACGTGGTGCTGGTGTGGTCAGAACTGCATGAGACGGTCAATATCATGCCCCGCAACGCGTTTCACGGCTGATCTTCCACCCTTTTCAGTCAGGGAGTTGCTATGTCTGCCAGACATCCGGTTATTGCCGTTACGGGGTCGAGTGGTGCGGGAACCACCACCACCAGCCTCGCATTTCGCAAGATTTTCGCCCAGCTGAATCTCCGTGCGGCGGAGGTCGAAGGCGACAGCTTTCACCGCTACACGCGTCCGGAGATGGACATGGCCATTCGTAAGGCGCGCGATTCGGGTAAACACATCAGCTACTTCGGCCCGGAGGCCAATGACTTTGGCCTGCTGGAACAAACCTTTATAGAGTACGGTAAGAGCGGCAAAGGGCAATCCCGCAAGTATCTGCACACCTATGATGAAGCCGTACCCTGGAATCAGGTGCCGGGAACCTTTACCCCGTGGCAGCCGCTGCCGGAACCCACCGACGTCCTGTTTTACGAAGGATTGCACGGCGGCGTGGTCACCCCTCAACACGACGTGGCGCGCCACGTGGATCTGCTGGTCGGCGTGGTCCCTATCGTTAACCTGGAGTGGATCCAGAAGCTGACGCGCGACATGAGCGAGCGCGGCCATTCGCGAGAGGCGGTGATGGACTCCGTGGTGCGCTCCATGGAGGATTACATTAACTTCCTGACGCCGCAGTTCTCCCGCACCCATATCAACTTCCAGCGCGTGCCGACGGTGGACACCTCGAACCCGTTTGCCGCTAAAAGCATCCCGTCGCTGGATGAGAGCTTTGTGGTGATCCATTTCCGCAATCTCGAAGGCATTGATTACCCTTGGCTGCTGGCAATGCTGCAGGGCTCGTTTATTTCGCACATGAATACGTTAGTCGTGCCGGGCGGAAAAATGGGGCTGGCGATGGAGCTCATCATGACGCCGCTGGTGGAGCGACTGATGGAAGGGAAGCAGATCGCGTGAGCATGTTCCCTCTCCCTGTGGGAGAGGGTTAGGGTGAGGGCATCAACACGCACGATGCCCCATCAATCACGCCTCGATCACTTCATACGAATGCGTGATTTTTACCGCTTTCTCCAGCATTAACGCCACAGAGCAGTACTTCTCCGCAGACAGGTCCACCGCACGCGAGACCGCCGCGTCTTTCAGCTCTTTACCGGTGACCACAAAGTGCAGGTTAATATGGGTGAACAGGCGTGGCGCCTCTTCGCGACGCTCTGACGTGAGTTTAACCTCACAATCCGTCACGTCATGACGTCCTTTTTGCAGAATCGACACCACGTCAATTGCGCTGCATCCGCCTGCCGCCATCAGCACCATTTCCATTGGGCTGGGTGCTTTATCGCCGGAGTTACCGTCCATCAAAATCTGGTGTCCTGACGCGGACTCGCCCAGGAACGTTAAACCTTCAACCCATTTCACGCGCGCTTGCATATTCATTAACTCCAACGTTGCATTTTTGGTGACAGATTACGCGTGCGTTACATTTCTCGCAATGGAAGGCGACCTGCATCATGCTGAAGCGAGACACCAGGAGACACGCGGCGAAAGCTATGCTAAAACACTCAGGATGCTACAGTAATACATTGACGTTACACGTGTATGCAGAGGACATCAAACTTTACTGGCTGCGAAACGTTACGGTAGCCGACTTCCCAGGGTATGGGTAAGAATTCGATTGCAACCCCAGAGTCCGGATGCATCTGATGACTCTGGTGACAGCTTATAACAGAGGATAACAGCGCATGGTGCTTGGCAAACCGCAAACAGACCCGACTCTCGAATGGTTCTTGTCTCATTGCCACATTCATAAGTACCCATCGAAGAGCACGCTGATTCACCAGGGTGAAAAAGCGGAAACGTTGTATTACATCGTTAAAGGCTCGGTGGCAGTGCTGATCAAAGATGAAGAAGGGAAAGAGATGATCCTTTCTTATCTGAACCAGGGCGATTTCATCGGTGAACTGGGCCTGTTTGAAGAGGGCCAGGAACGTAGCGCCTGGGTTCGAGCAAAGACAGCATGTGAAGTGGCTGAAATTTCTTACAAGAAGTTCCGTCAGCTGATTCAGGTTAACCCTGACATCCTGATGCGTCTTTCTTCCCAGATGGCGCGCCGTCTGCAGGTCACGTCAGAGAAAGTGGGTAACCTCGCCTTCCTGGACGTTACCGGCCGTATCGCACAAACCCTGTTGAACCTGGCGAAACAGCCAGACGCCATGACCCACCCGGACGGCATGCAAATTAAAATTACCCGTCAGGAAATTGGTCAGATCGTCGGTTGCTCCCGTGAAACAGTGGGCCGTATCCTGAAAATGCTGGAAGATCAAAACCTGATCTCCGCCCACGGTAAAACCATCGTGGTCTACGGAACGCGTTAATTCCGCTTAAACGGCGTGCCATCGCAAGGTGTCACGCCGTTTTTGTCTCTATTCCCCATGTGGCGCAGGCTGATCTATCACCCGGAAGTTAACTACGCACTGCGACAAACGCTGGTGTTGTGTCTTCCTGTGGCCATAGGCCTGATCCTCGGACATCTTCAGCAAGGCCTGCTGTTTTCCCTCGTGCCCGCCTGCTGCAACATCGCCGGTCTGGACACGCCGCATAAGCGCTTTTTCAAACGCCTGATTATCGGCGGCTGCCTGTTTGCGGGCTGTAGCCTCGCCGTACAGCTGTTACTGGCTCGTGATATCCCGCTGCCGCTGATCCTGACCGTGCTGGCGATGACCCTTGGCGTCACGGCGGAAATCAGTTCGCTGCATGCTCGCCTGCTTCCCGCCTCGCTGATTGCGGCCATTTTCACGCTGAGCCTCGCCGGGAACATGCCGGTGTGGGAGCCGCTGCTGATCTACGCCCTGGGGACATTATGGTACGGGCTGTTTAACTGGTTTTGGTTCTGGCTGTGGCGGGAGCAGCCTCTGCGTGAATCCCTGAGCCTGCTCTATGTGCAGCTTGCGGATTACTGCGAGGCCAAATATACCCTGCTCACCCAGCATACCGACCCGGAAAAATCCTTACCGCCGCTGCTGACGCGCCAGCAGAAGGTGGTGGATCTCATAAGCCAGTGCTATCAGCAGCTGCATATGCTCGCCGCCAACAAGAACCACGAATACAAACGGCTGCTGCGCACCTTCCAGGTCGGGCTGGATCTGCAGGAGCACATCTCCGTAAGCCTTCATCACCCGCAGGAGGTGCAAAAGCTGGTTGAGCGCAGCCACGCCGAAGCGGTGATCCGCTGGAACGCACAAACCGTGTCCGCACGTCTGCGCGTGCTGGCCGATGATATTCTCTACCACCGCTACCCGACGCGCTTTAACATGGAAAAACAGCTGGGCGCGCTGGAGAAAATCGCCCGTCAGCATCCCGATAACCCGGTCGGCCAGTTTGCCGCCTGGCACTTCAGCCGCATCGCCCGCGTGTTGCGCACACAGCGCCCGCTTTATCCCCGCGACCTGATGGCGGATAAGCAAAAACGGCTTCCGTTATTGCCCGCGCTCAAAAGCTATCTTTCTCTTAAATCGTCCGCCCTGCGCAACGCCGCAAGGATTAGCGTGATGCTCAGTACCGCCAGCCTGATGGGCATGGCGCTGCACCTGCCGAAACCGTACTGGATCTTAATGACCGTGCTGTTTGTCACCCAGAACGGCTACGGCGCCACGCGGGTGCGTATTCTGCACCGGGCTGGCGGAACGCTGGCCGGGCTGATCATTGCAGGCGTGACGCTGCACTTCCACGTGCCGGAAGGCTATACCCTGGCAGGGATGCTGGCGATTACGCTGGTGAGCTACCTGATTATCCGCAAAAACTACGGCTGGGCGATGGTGGGCTTTACGGTGACGGCGGTATATACGCTGCAGTTGCTCACGCTCAATGGCGAACAGTTTATTGTCGCCAGACTGATTGATACCCTGATCGGCTGCCTGATTGCCTTTGGCGGCATGGTCTGGCTGTGGCCGCAGTGGCAGAGCGGGCTGCTGAGGCAGAACGCCCACGACGCGCTGGAAGCCGACCAGCAGGCTATTCGCCTGATCCTGAGCGACGACCCGCAGCCCTCCCCGCTGGCCTATCAGCGGATGAAGGTCAACCAGGCGCACAACGCCCTGTTTAACTCGCTCAACCAGGCGATGCAGGAGCCGGGCTTTAACTCGCACTATCTGGCAGACATGAAGCTCTGGGTGACGCACAGCCAGTTTATCGTCGAGCATATTAACGCCATGACCACGCTGGCGCGCGAGCACACGATGCTGACGCCGGATCTGGCGCAGCGCTATTTGCAGTCGTGTGAAATTGCGTTGCAGAGGTGCCAGCAGCGTCTGGAGTATGACGCGCCGGGCGAGTCGGGCGACTCAAACATTCTGGAAGCGCCGGAGACGTTGACCCACGGGCCAATGAGCACCCTGGAGCAGCATTTACAGCGCGTTCTGGGGCATCTGAACACCATGCACACCATTTCGTCGGTGGCATGGCGTCAGCGTCCGCATCACGGCATTTGGTTAACGCGCCGGCTAAAGCGAACCGAGTATTAGCCTTTTACGATCTTCTCGACCGCCGCGGCAAAGCGGGTTAAACCGTCTTCGATGTCTTTGTCTTCTACCACCAGCGACGGCGCAAAGCGCATCACGTCAGGCCCGGCATTAAGCACCATCACCCCTTCGTGGGCGGCGGCGTGCAGGAAGTCGCGCGCCCGGCCTTTGTACTGCGGCTTCAGCTCGGCGCCAATCAACAGCCCCATCCCGCGAATTTCGCTGAACACATCGTACTGTTCATCAATCTTTTGCAGGTGTTTTACGAACAGCTCGCGCTTCGCGCTCACGGCGTTCAACACCTCCGGCGTGTTGATAATGTCGAATGCGGCACCCGCCACGGCGCTCGCCAGCGGGTTACCGCCGTAGGTGGAACCGTGAGAACCGACGTGGAACGCGGAGGCGATCTCCTGCGTCGTCAGTACCGCACTCACCGGGAAACCGCCGCCGAGCGCTTTGGCGCTGGTCAGGATGTCCGGCGTCACGCCGTAGTGCATATAAGCGAACAGATCGCCGGTACGCCCCATCCCGCACTGCACTTCATCAAAGACCAGCAGCGCCTGATGCTCGTCGCACAGCGCGCGCAGCCCTTTCAGGAATTCCGGAGTTGCCGCCGTCACGCCGCCTTCACCCTGGATAGGCTCGACCACCACCGCGCAGGTGTGGTCGTCCATGACCGCTTTCACCGCGTGCAGATCGTTAAACGGTACGTGGACGATGTCGGCCGGTTTCGGGCCAAACCCGTCGGAATACTTCGGCTGGCCGCCAACGGAGACGGTAAAGAAGGAGCGTCCGTGGAAGGCATTGTGGAAGGCGATGATTTTGGTTTTGTACGGGCTGTGGCGCGTTGTCGCGTAGTAGCGCGCCAGCTTAAACGCAGTTTCGTTGGCTTCAGTGCCGGAGTTCATAAACAGCACGCGCTCGGCAAAGGTCGCATCGATGATCTTCCGGCCCAGGCGCAGCGCCGGTTCGTTGGTGAACACATTGCTGGTATGCCACAGGGTTTCGCCCTGGGTTTTCAGCGCCTCAACCAGCGCGGGATGGCAATGACCCAGCGCCGTGACCGCAATCCCGCCCGCGAAATCCACATACTCTTTACCCTGCTGATCCCAGACGCGGCTGCCTTTCCCCTTCACCGGGATAAACTCAGCCGGTGCATAAATCGGCAGGATCACTTCATCAAATGTCGCGCGGGTAATTGCTGGTTGTTCAGTTGCCATGTCATGACCATCCATTTTTATGTCACAGTGATTGTGAAAATATAATCACAAAATATGCATAAAAAATCATAGCAAGGCAACAGATATTCAGCGATTGAGGAAATTTGCCAGCAGCGCGTGCCCCTGCTCGCTGAGGATGCTTTCCGGGTGGAACTGCACGCCTTCGAGGTCCCATTCGCGGTGGCGAATCCCCATGATCTCCTGCGTATCGCTCCAGGCGGTCACTTCAAAGCAGTCGGGCAGGGTCGACGGGTCAATCACCAGGGAATGGTAGCGCGTCACGGTTAACGGATTATTGAGCCCCGTGAATACCCCGGTGCCGGCGTGGGTGACCGGAGAGGTTTTACCGTGCATCACTTTGGCAGCGCGCACGATGGAGGCACCAAACGCCTGAGCAATCGCCTGATGGCCCAGACAGACGCCCAGTATCGGCAGCTTGCCGGCATAGTGCTGGATAACATCCAGAGAAATACCCGATTCCGACGGCGTACACGGCCCCGGAGAAATCACGATTTTCTGCGGAGCCAGCGTCCCGATATCGGCCAGTCCGATCTCGTCGTTGCGGCGGACAACCACCTCTGCACCCAGTTCACAAAAATACTGGTAAAGGTTCCAGGTGAAGGAATCGTAGTTATCAATCAGCAGAATCATGGCGGCTCCCGAAAAAAATGCCGCCCTATTCTACTCAGATTCCCGCGCTTCGCTCACTACTTTGGCAAAGATAGCGTTCAGCGCGGTTAAATCCCCCGTTGCGCCGCTTCGGTTAGCCGCCACCCACTGGTCGGGATCGATATCGCGCCAGTCCAATGCGTAGCCCGCGTGGAGCGCCAGCTGCTCGAAGAAAACGCGTTGGGCAATACCGTTGCCGCGCATAAATGGATGCAGCATGTTGATTTCGCAGTAATAGTGGCTAACCCGGTCAACAAACGCCGCTTTCTCAAGACCCACGAGATACTTTTCGCTTTCCAGCGCCGCCATCAGCTCGTTGCCCATCTTCTCGATGTATTCGAAATGGCAGAACGGAATGTCACCCTTAAAAATATCGTCGGTACGTAACTCACCTGCCCGCTTCATCTCGCTGCGGTACAAATGACGATGAATATGGCACAGATGGGGCAACCCGGGCGCGGAAGGCCCAAGCTCCAGCGTCTCAATATGGGGCTCTGAGGGACCATTACCTTTTTCAAGGAGACAACTGGCCTGTAAATTGACGTTACGCTGCTGTTCCCAGAGACGGGATTTTTGCTTGTCGGTGAGCTTTTTCACTTAACGCCTCCCTGAATAGTCCGTTTGCCACAAGTATAAGCAGCAAAACGCGCTTTCGCAGGGAGGGTCACATAACGCGGGCAGAAGAAGCCCGCGCTCAGAAGAATTACGGCAGAACTTTTGCGGAGAGGATAACCACCGGTTTTGACGGCACATTCTGATACGGACCGACGTCGTGAGTAGGCACCTGAGAAATCTTATCGGCCACGTCCATGCCTTTCACAATCTTACCGAAAACGGCATAGCCAAAGTCGCGCTGACCGTGGTCGAGGAAGGCGTTATCCGCCACGTTCAGGAAGAACTGGCTGGTCGCGCTGTCTTTGTCTGCGGTACGCGCCATAGAGATGGTGCCGCGTTTGTTCAGCAGGCCGTTGTCCGCTTCGTTTTTGATTGGCGGGTTAGGCTGCTTCTGCTGCATCTGCTCGTTGAAGCCGCCGCCCTGTACCATAAAGCCTGGGATCACGCGATGGAAGGTGGTGTTGTTATAGAAACCACTGTTCACATAGTCGAGGAAGTTTTTCACGGAAACAGGGGCTTTCTGGCTATTCAGTTCCAGCTCAATATTCCCGGCGGAGGTGGTCAGCAGAACGTGAGGGTCCCCTTTGGCTGCCAGCGCAGCAGGGGAAACGGCAGAAAGAGCAAACACAGCTGCGACAGCCGCCAGTGTTGATTTGAGCATGAGAATTCCTTAACAAAGCGCAGTATAAAAAGCGAATGGCTTGATTCTAAAGAGCAGTATGAACGGAGACCAGCCTTTTACCTAATTTTACGAAATTGAAACAATTATTACCGCGCAAACGATTGGTTACGCCGTCAATTAATGTGATTTAGATCACACTAAAACCTGCAATGACGTAATCATTACCCTTAAAAGATAGGAATAGATCACTTTAGCGACTAAAATCTGCCCGCTCTCAGCGCCCCCCGGGCGCTTTTCTTTTTCTGAACAGGCCAGACATGACTAACAGCAATCGCATCAAGCTCACATGGATCAGCTTCTTCTCCTACGCCCTGACCGGCGCGTTGGTGATCGTCACCGGGATGGTGATGGGGAATATCGCAGACTACTTCCAGCTGCCCGTTTCCAGCATGAGTAACACCTTTACCTTCCTCAACGCGGGGATCCTGATCTCTATCTTCCTGAATGCCTGGCTGATGGAAATCGTCCCGCTGAAAACCCAGCTGCGCTTTGGCTTTGTGCTGATGGTTGCCGCCGTGGCGGGCCTGATGCTGAGCCACAGCATCGCCCTGTTCTCCGCCGCCATGTTCGTGCTCGGTCTGGTGAGCGGGATCACCATGTCGATCGGTACGTTCCTGATTACCCACATGTATGAAGGCCGCCAGCGCGGCGCGCGTCTGCTGTTTACCGACTCCTTCTTCAGCATGGCCGGAATGATTTTTCCGATGCTCGCGGCGGTTCTGCTGGCGCGCAGCATTGAGTGGTACTGGGTCTATGCCTGCATCGGCCTGGTCTACGTGGCGATCTTTATTCTGACCTTCGGCTGCAAGTTCCCGGTGCTGGGCAAGAAAGCGCAAACCACCGCAGAGCCTGTTGCGAAAGAAAAGTGGGGCATCGGCGTGCTGTTCCTCTCCATCGCCGCGCTGTGCTACATCCTGGGCCAGCTGGGCTTTATCTCCTGGGTACCGGAGTATGCCAAAGGTCTGGGCATGAGCCTGAACGACGCGGGTAAACTGGTGAGCGATTTCTGGATGTCTTACATGTTCGGCATGTGGGCGTTTAGCTTCATCCTGCGCTTCTTCGACCTGCAGCGCATTCTGACCGTGCTGGCGGGGCTGGCGACCGTGCTGATGTACCTGTTCATCAACGGTTCACCGGAGCATATGCCGTGGTTCATTCTGACCCTGGGCTTCTTCTCCAGCGCCATTTATACCTCGATCATCACTCTGGGCTCCCTGCAGACCAAAGTGGCCTCGCCGAAGCTGGTTAACTTCGTCCTGACCTGCGGCACCATCGGCACCATGCTGACCTTCGTGGTCACCGGCCCGATCGTCGCCCACAGCGGCCCGCTGGCGGCGCTGCACACCGCGAACGGTCTGTATGCCGTGGTGTTTATCATGTGCTTCGTTCTGGGCTTCGTGACCCGCCACCGCCAGCACAACGCGGCGGCAGCGTCTCACTAACCCCTACGCCCCTTTGCGCTCGGCAGAGGGGCTGTTTCTGGCAAAACTTACCTCTTCTCCTCCGATATCCATCTGGATCCACGTCTGCGCCAGCTGCGTCGTGGCGATCACCCGTCCCTGACGAATCGACCAGCGCACCGGCACCTGGCAGCGCACCGCTTCAAACCCGCTCTCGGCAGGCAGAATAATCAGGTTCGCCGGGTTCCCCGTGGCAATACCGTAATCGCTCAGGCCGAAGGTACGGGCGCTGTTATGGGTGATGAGATTCAGGCCGCTGTCGATTTGCGGATAGCCCATCATCTGACAGACGTGCAGCCCCATATGCAGCACCTGCAGCATGTTGCCGGTGCCGAGCGGGTACCACGGGTCGAAGACGTCGTCATGGCCGAAGCAGACGTTAATGCCCGCTTCCTGCAGCTCTTTCACCCGGGTGATGCCGCGGCGCTTCGGATAGTCATCAAAGCGCCCCTGCAGATGGATATTGACCAGCGGGTTAGCGACGAAGTTAATTCCCGACATTTTCAGCAGACGGAAGAGCCGCGAGGTGTAAGCGCCGTTGTAGGAGTGCATGGCGGTGGTGTGGCTGGCCGTCACGCGCGGGCCGATGCCGGCCTCATACGCCAGCGCTGCCACCGTCTCGACAAACCGCGACTGCTCGTCGTCGATTTCATCGCAGTGGATATCCAGCGGACGGTCATATTTCTTCGCCAGTTCAAAAGCGATATGCAGCGACTGTACGCCATACTCGCGGGTGAACTCGAAGTGCGGGATCGCCCCCACCACGTCGGCCCCCAGCCTTAACGCCTCTTCCAGCAGCGCCGCGCCGTTCGGGTAAGAGAGAATACCTTCCTGCGGGAACGCGACGATTTGCAGCGTCACCCACGGGGCAACCTCCTGCTTCACCTCCAGCATCGCCTTCAGGGCGGTGAGCGTCGGGTCGGAGACATCCACATGGGTACGGACAAACTGGATGCCGTTGGCAATTTGCCACTTCAGCGTTTTCCAGGCGCGCGCTTTAACATCCTCATGGCTGAGCAACGCCTTGCGCTCCGCCCAGCGCTCAATGCCTTCGAACAGCGTGCCGGACTGGTTCCAGTTCGGCTCACCCGCGGTCTGGGTCGTATCAAGATGAATATGCGGCTCAATGAACGGCGGGATAGCAAGCCCGCCGCGCGCGTTCAATACTTCATAACTTTCGGCGTGGGTGTAGTCCATCGGGGTGATGTCACCAAATCGCCCGTTCTCAATGGCGAGCTGCCACAGCCCTTCCTGACCCGGTAAACGAACATTCTGAACAAGCCATAACGGTGTTGTAGACATACCCTTCCCCTAAAAAACGCCGCTGATATTCAGGCGTATCGATTTTGGCAAAACCGCCCCTGATTTGTACACAAATTCAACGAGCACGAAAAGCCTGCGATTTCCGCCACTTATAAAAATCCTGACAAATCAGTTATATACCACCTAAGGAGTAGGCGAAGACGTATTTGATTTGCATCAATAAGCGCCCCTGCTGAATCGTTAAGGTAGGCAAT
Source organism: Enterobacter cloacae complex sp. S3 (assembly GCF_014930495.1). Lineage (NCBI taxonomy): Bacteria > Pseudomonadati > Pseudomonadota > Gammaproteobacteria > Enterobacterales > Enterobacteriaceae > Enterobacter > Enterobacter cloacae complex sp. S3. The sequence goes on from NZ_JADBRD010000023.1 coordinate 24,369, forward strand.
AATAGAAAAGAAATCGAGGCAATAATGAGCAAAGTCAGACTCGCTATCATCGGTAACGGCATGGTCGGCCACCGCTTTATTGAGGATCTTCTCGATAAGGCCGATGCTGAGCAGTTCGATATTACCGTGTTCTGTGAAGAACCCCGCAAGGCGTACGACCGTGTGCACCTGTCTTCCTACTTCTCCCATCATACCGCCGAAGAGCTCTCTCTGGTGCGCGAAGGTTTCTACGAGAAGCATGGCGTAAAAGTGCTGGTGGGCGAACGCGCTATCACCATCAACCGTCAGGAAAAAGTGATCCACTCCAGCGCCGGGCGTACGGTTTTTTACGACAAGCTGATCATGGCGACGGGCTCCTATCCGTGGATCCCGCCGATCAAAGGCTCGGAAACTCAGGATTGCTTCGTCTACCGTACCATTGAAGACCTCAACGCCATCGAATCCTGCGCCCGTCGCAGCCGTCGCGGCGCGGTCGTCGGCGGCGGCCTGCTGGGTCTGGAAGCGGCAGGCGCGCTGAAAAACCTCGGCGTTGAAACCCACGTCATCGAATTTGCCCCGATGCTGATGGCCGAACAGCTCGACCACATGGGCGGTGACCAGCTGCGTCGTAAAATCGAAAGCATGGGCGTGAAGGTTCACACCAGCAAGAACACCAAAGAGATCGTTCAGGAAGGGACTGAAGCGCGCAAAACCATGCGCTTTGCCGACGGCAGCGAGCTGGAAGTGGACTTCATCGTCTTCTCCACCGGTATTCGCCCGCGCGACAAGCTGGCGACCCAGTGCGGGCTGGCCGTGGCGCAGCGCGGCGGGATCATGATCAACGACGCCTGCCAGACCTCCGATCCGGATATCTACGCCATCGGCGAATGCGCCAGCTGGAATAACCGCGTCTACGGCCTGGTGGCGCCGGGCTACAAAATGGCGCAGGTCGCCGTGGACCATATCCTCGGCAGCGAAAACGCGTTTACCGGTGCAGACATGAGCGCCAAGCTGAAGCTGCTGGGCGTGGACGTGGGCGGTATTGGCGATGCGCATGGCCGCACGCCCGGCGCTCGCAGCTATGTCTATCTCGACGAAAGCAAAGAAGTCTATAAACGCCTCATCGTCAGCCAGGACAACAAAACCCTGCTCGGCGCGGTGCTGGTGGGCGACACCAGCGACTTCGGCAACCTGCTCCAGCTGGTGCTGAACGCCATCGAGCTGCCGGAAAACCCGGACGCGCTGATCCTCCCGGCGCACGCGTCCAGCGGCAAGCCGTCTATCGGCGTGGATAAACTGCCGGACAGCGCGCAAATTTGCTCCTGCTTCGACGTCACCAAAGGCATGCTGATCTCCGCCATCAACAAAGGCTGCCACACCGTGGCGGCGCTGAAAGCGGAAACCAAAGCCGGTACCGGCTGCGGCGGCTGTATTCCGCTGGTCACTCAGGTGCTGAACGCCGAACTGGCGAAACAGGGCATCGAAGTGAACAACAACCTGTGCGAGCACTTCGCGTATTCTCGCCAGGAGCTGTATCACCTGATCCGCGTGGAAGGCATCAAGTCCTTCGACGAACTGCTGGCGAAACACGGTCAGGGCTACGGCTGCGAAGTGTGTAAACCGACCGTCGGCTCCCTGCTGGCCTCCTGCTGGAACGAGTACGTACTCAAGCCGGAACATACGCCGCTGCAGGACACCAACGACAACTTCCTGGCGAACATCCAGAAAGACGGCACCTACTCCGTTATTCCACGCTCAGCCGGGGGCGAAATCACGCCGGAAGGGCTGGTCGCCGTGGGCCGTATTGCCCGTGAATTTAACCTGTACACCAAAATTACCGGTTCCCAGCGTATTGGCCTGTTTGGCGCGCAGAAAGACGATCTGCCGGAAATCTGGCGTCAGCTGATTGAAGCCGGCTTCGAAACCGGTCACGCGTATGCCAAAGCGCTGCGCATGGCGAAAACCTGCGTGGGGAGCACCTGGTGCCGCTACGGCGTCGGCGACAGCGTGGGCTTCGGCGTGGAGCTGGAAAACCGCTACAAAGGCATTCGTACCCCGCACAAAATGAAGTTTGGCGTCTCCGGCTGTACCCGCGAATGTGCGGAAGCGCAGGGTAAAGACGTGGGTATTATCGCCACCGAAAAAGGCTGGAACCTGTACGTCTGCGGCAACGGCGGGATGAAGCCACGCCACGCGGACCTGCTGGCGGCGGATCTCGATCGCGACACGCTGATTCAGTATCTCGACCGCTTCATGATGTTCTATATCCGCACCGCCGATAAGCTGACCCGTACCGCCTCCTGGCTCGATAACCTGGAAGGCGGCATCGACTACCTGAAAGCGGTCATCATCGACGACAAGCTGGGCCTGAACGAGCACCTGGAAGCGGAGATGGCGCGCCTGCGCGAGGCGGTGATCTGCGAGTGGACGGAAACCGTCAACACCCCGGCGGCGCAGACGCGCTTCAAACACTTCATTAACAGCACCCAGCGCGACCCGAACGTACAGGTTGTACCGGAGCGTGAACAGCATCGTCCGGCGACACCGTATGAACGTATTCCGGTCACGCTGGTGGAGGAAAACGCATGAGCCAGTGGATAAACATTTGCGATATTAACGACATCATCCCGGCCACCGGCGTATGCGCGCTGCTGGGCAGCGAGCAGGTTGCGATTTTCCGCCCTCTTCACGATGAACAGGTTTTTGCCATCAGCAATATCGACCCGTTCTTCGAGGCCAGCGTGCTCTCCCGCGGACTGATTGCCGAGCATCAGGGCGAACTGTGGGTCGCCAGCCCGCTGAAAAAGCAGCGTTTCCGCTTAAGCGACGGTTTCTGCATGGAAGATGAGAGTCATTCAGTGAAGCACTATGACGTTCGCGTGAAGGACGGCAAGGTGCAGCTGAAAGGCTGATCCCCCGCCTTTTCAATACGAAAAGCTTATGACCCCTTATGGGTAACGGCAGGAAAAACCGTATGTTTTGTACGATTCCTGCTGTTATCCTGACGTCAATTCTTACCCCCTCCATGAAAGCTGCGAGGTAACGTCGTGGATCACCTGCCGATTTTCTGTCAATTACGCAACCGCGACTGCCTGCTCGTGGGCGGCGGCGACGTGGCTGAACGCAAAGCGCGCCTGCTGCTAGAGGCTAGCGCCCGGCTCACCGTCAACGCCCTCACCTTCGCCCCACAGTTTGAGGTCTGGGCTCAGGAAGGGATGCTCACGCTGGAACAGGGTGAGTTTGATGAATCCCTGCTCGATACCTGCTGGCTGACGATTGCCGCAACGGACGACGATGAAGTGAACCAGCGCGTCAGCGACGCCTGCGAAGCGCGCCGAATCTTCTGCAACGTGGTGGATGCGCCGAAAGAGGCCAGCTTTATCATGCCCTCGATTATTGACCGCTCGCCGCTGATGATTGCGGTGTCGTCCGGTGGACGCTCGCCGGTTCTCGCCCGCCTGCTGCGGGAAAAGCTGGAGGCCGTGCTGCCGCAGCACCTTGGTCAGATTGCGCATTACGCCGGGCAGCTCCGCTCCCGCGTGAAGCAAACCTTCTCGACCGTGGGCGAGCGCCGTCGCTTCTGGGAAAAATTCTTTGTGAACGACAGGCTGGCGCAGTCGCTGGCGAATCAGGACACCAAAGCCGTAGAAGAGACGACCGAACAGCTGCTCAGCGAGCCGCTGGACCATCGCGGTGAAGTGGTGCTGGTGGGCGCAGGCCCCGGCGATGCGGGCTTGCTGACGCTGAAAGGGCTACAGCAGATCCAGCAGGCCGATACCGTGGTTTACGATCGTCTGGTCTCTGATGACATCATGAACCTGGTACGCCGCGATGCCGACCGCGTATTCGTTGGTAAACGGGCGGGCTATCACTGCGTGCCGCAGGAGGAGATTAACCAGATCCTCCTGCGCGAGGCGCAGAAAGGTAAGCGCGTGGTGCGCCTTAAGGGTGGCGATCCGTTTATCTTTGGTCGCGGCGGCGAGGAGCTGGAAACCCTGTGTGACGCGGGTATTCCGTTCTCCGTCGTGCCGGGCATTACGGCGGCATCCGGCTGCTCAGCTTACTCTGGCATTCCGCTGACCCACCGCGACTATGCCCAGAGCGTGCGTCTGGTGACGGGCCATCTGAAAACCGGCAGCGAGCTGGACTGGCATAACCTGGCCGCTGAAAAGCAGACGCTGGTGTTCTACATGGGGCTGAACCAGGCCGCGACGATTCAGGCGAAGCTGCTGGAGCACGGCATGGAGGCTGATATGCCGGTTGCGCTGGTGGAAAACGGTACGTCCATCAAGCAACGCGTGGTGAATGGTGTACTGACGCAGCTCGGTGAGCTGGCGCAGCAGGTCGAAAGCCCGGCGCTGATTGTGGTGGGTCGCGTGGTTGAGCTGCGCGATAAGCTGAACTGGTTCTCGAATCACTAACGCATATTCTTCCTTTGCGGAGTAGTCCTTATGCGGACTACTCCCCTCTTACTGCTGTCGATAACATACCGCCCCGAAGTGGAATTTCTCCCTTTATTCCCCTGAGTTACATCCAACTTTCGTTTTTAAGACAAGGAATGCGTATGTTCAAACTGGCAAAAGCCGCCGTTCTGGTTGGCCTGTTATCGACTCTGACTGCCTGTACCGGTCATGTACAGAACACCAAAAATAACTGCAGCTACGATTACCTGCTGCATCCGGCGATCTCCATTTCGAAGATCATCGGCGGTTGCGGCCCGGCGGCGGATCAGTAAGCGTTTTTCAGGCGTAAAAAAACCGGGATATCCCGGTTTTTGGTTGGCGTAGAGCATTTTTTTTATCGGGTGGCGGCTCCGCCTTACCCGACCTACACCTGATATTGTTTTAACTTGGATTTATATAAGGCGTCTTCTTGTTTCTTGTTACTTGATCTTGGCGGCTTTTCAACAAAGCCAATAGCTTTATATACTGCTTTCAGTGTCTTAGACGCACGTTTACTAGCTTTTTTCGCGCCGTCTTTCATCACTCTCTGCAGGAAATCTTCGTCGTTACGGTAGCGGTGATAACGCTCCTGCAGCTCGGTCAGCATGCCGGAAACGGCGTCTGCCACTTCACCTTTCAGGTGGCCGTACATCTTGCCTTCGAAGTGTTTTTCCAGTTCAGGAATGCTCTGGCCGGTCACGCCGGAGAGAATATCCAGCAGGTTGGAGACGCCCGCTTTGTTCTGCACGTCGTAGCGCACTACAGGCGGCTCGTCGGAGTCGGTGACCGCGCGCTTGAGCTTTTTGACGACGGATTTCGGATCTTCCAGCAGGCCGATAACGTTGTTGCGGTTATCGTCAGACTTGGACATCTTCTTGGTCGGCTCCAGCAGCGACATCACGCGCGCGCCGGACTTCGGAATAAACGGCTCTGGCACTTTAAACACATCGCCGTAAATCGCGTTAAAGCGCTGGGCGATATCGCGGCTCAGCTCCAGGTGCTGCTTCTGGTCTTCACCTACCGGTACCTGGTTGGTTTGATACAGCAGGATGTCCGCCGCCATCAGCACCGGATAGTCGAACAGACCGGCGTTGATGTTTTCAGAGTAGCGCGCGGATTTATCCTTGAACTGGGTCATACGGCTCAGCTCGCCGAAATAGGTGTAGCAGTTCAGCGCCCAGCCCAGCTGCGCGTGCTCCGGCACGTGCGACTGAACGAAAATGGTGCTCTTCTCAGGATCGATGCCGCAGGCCAGGTACAGCGCCAGGGTGTCCAGGGTGGCTTTACGCAGCTTCTCAGGATCCTGACGCGCGGTAATCGCATGGAGATCGACGATGCAGTAAATGCAATGGTACTCATCCTGCATGCTGACCCACTGACGTAACGCACCCATGTAGTTACCAATGGTCAATTCACCTGAAGGCTGTGCGCCACTAAAAACGATGGGCTTAGTCATTATTCAATTCCTGATGTTCACTGTGCGAAAGCCCGAGTGCGGGCAACAAATCTTTGAAGTGGTCGAAGACCACATCCGGCTCACTTAATGTGATGGCTTCACCGTAGTTGTAGCCATAGGTTAATCCGACGGAAGGACACCCAGCCGCTCGGGCAGCCAGAATATCATTGCGCGAATCCCCGACAAAGAGCAGCTCCGCAGGCGTTAAGGATAATTTTCCTGCCACCAGCAACAGCGGTTCCGGATGCGGCTTTTTGTTCTGTACGTCGTCGCCGCCCACAATCACGGAGAAATACTTCGCGATATCGAGCGCTTCCAGCAGCGGTGCAACAAACGGCGTCGGTTTGTTGGTCACCAGCCCCAGCGGAATGCCCTTCGCGTGCAGCGCGCTCAGCGTTTCCTGAACGTCCGGGAACAGGAAACTGCCCTCCTCGACGGTCTCTTCATAGAAACGATCGAACAGTTTGCGCAGAATCCGCAGCTGTTCATCCTTAGGGATGTCAGCGTGGTCAACGCTCGGTTTACCCTGCGCGGAACGCTGCGACGCGCGCTCCTGACGCGCCCACGTCAACGCGCGCTCCATCAGGACATCGGCGCCGTTGCCAATCCACGTTACCACGCGCTCTTCCCCCGCAACGGGGAGTTCAAGGGCGTACAGCGCCTGGTCTACGGCGCTCGTTAAGCCCGGCGCGCTGTCGACCAGCGTGCCGTCGAGGTCAAATGCGATACCCCGAATTGCCTGCAATTTATCCATGACTTACCTTCGCCAGCTCACGGCGCATTTCATCAATGACTTTTTTGTAATCCGGTTGGTCGAAAATTGCCGAACCTGCAACGAACATATCCGCGCCGGCTGCCGCAATTTCACCAATGTTATTCACTTTCACACCGCCGTCCACTTCCAGGCGAATATCGTAACCTGACTCATCAATACGACGGCGCACTTCACGCAGCTTATCCAGCGTGTGGGGAATGAACGACTGACCGCCAAAGCCCGGGTTAACGGACATCAGCAGAATCACGTCCAGCTTGTCCATGACATAGTCGAGATAGCTCAGCGGCGTGGCCGGGTTAAACACCAGGCCCGCCTTACAGCCGTTCTCTTTGATCAGCTGCAGCGTGCGGTCCACGTGTTCAGAGGCTTCCGGATGGAAAGTGATGATGCTGGCACCCGCTGCGGCGAAGTCAGGCACGATGCGATCAACAGGCTTAACCATCAGGTGAACGTCGATCGGCGCGGTAATGCCATAGTTACGTAATGCCTTGAGCACCATTGGGCCAATGGTCAGGTTAGGGACGTAGTGGTTGTCCATAACGTCGAAATGGACGACATCTGCGCCAGCCGCGAGAGCTTTGGCGGTGTCTTCACCCAGGCGGGCAAAATCGGCCGACAGAATTGAGGGAGCAATCAAAAACTGTTTCATCCGCTTCTCCTTGAAATGTGTTTACCGGCGGGCAAAACGGCTCAGGGGCGATAAAGAGCCAGAAGTTCGTCCACCTTTTTACGTGTGCCGCCGTTGCTGCTAATGCTACGCCGCACTTTGACCTGAAAATGCTTCGCGGCTTTATACCATTCGCGCGTATCAGGCGTGTCGTGATTCGAAATTAACACCGGAATTCTTTTGCTGACCAGCTTTTCTGCCATCTCCGCCAGACGGGCCTGTTCGGCCGGGCTGAAGCTGTTGGTGTGATAAGCGGTGAAATTCGCCGTTGCAGACAGTGGTGCGTAAGGCGGGTCACAGTAAACCACCGAGTTTACGCCTGCCAGCTCCATACACTCTTCATAGGAGAGGCAATGAAACTCTGCGTTCTGCGCTTTTTCGGCAAAGTGGTACAGCTCGTCCTGCGGGAAATACGGGCGCTTATAGCGACCAAACGGCACGTTAAACTCCCCGCGCAGGTTATAGCGGCACAGGCCGTTGTAACCATGACGGTTGAGATAGAGGAACAGCAGCGCCCGACGGAACGGATCCTGACTCTGATTAAACTCAGTGCGGAACTGGTAGTAAACGTCCGGCTGATTATTCTCCGGCGTAAACAGTTTGCGCGCCTCTGCGACATACTCTTCGGTACGCAGCTTAACAATGTTATAGAGGCTGATGAGGTCGTTGTTGATATCCGCCAGGATATAACGAGAAAAATCAGTGTTCAGGAACACCGATCCTGCGCCCACGAAAGGCTCGATTAGACACTCGCCTTTTGGCAGGTGCTTTTTAATATCATCGAGCAGGGGGTATTTCCCCCCTGCCCATTTCAGAAAAGCGCGATTTTTTTTCATGCTGACTAACTGATTACACCTTCTCCGGCTGTGGAGAAAGCTCCGACAGCATCCTGCGCTTTAAACATTACTTCAGATCGGCCTGAACCTGATGAATCGGCTTCGCCCAGGGATTTTTTGCCTGAACATCCGCTGGCAGTGCCGCTACGGCACGTTTCGCTTCATCTTTGGACGAATAAACGCCGCTGACCAGCACATACCACGGCTGACCGTTACGGGTCGTCTGATAAACAACATAGTCTTTCAGATTTGATTTCTTCGCCCAGCTGTTGAGGTTGTCATAGTTAGACGAACTGCTCAGCTGCAGCGTGTAGTTGCTGGATGGCGCAGACTTCATCGAGCCAACGTTACCTGCAGTTTTGCCTGCGGCGCTGCTGGAGGCTGTTGCCGTGGCTGCCGGAGCCGTTGCTGCAGGTGCAGCTGTGGTTGCCGTTGCTTTCGGCGCAGTCTGCGTGACTGGCGCTTTAGCAGGCTCGCTCACCGCAGCCGTTTCGGTGCGTTTCGGCTGTGCCGGTACCGCTTTCACTTCAGGCGCTTTTACGACTGCCTGAGGTTTGGTTTCACGCTTAGGCTCAATCACCGCCTGCTTACGTTCAGGACGCGTCGCAGTTTGCGTCTGGCGCGGTTTGGTTTCCGTCGCAGCCGTTTGTGGCTGAGCGTTACCACCGCGAATCGGGGCAACGGTTGCCGGCTCAGTTGGCAGCGTGGAGTTAACCACGACGTTATCAACCTGCTGCTGGTTCTGCGGCTGCGTCAGCGCATTGTTCAGATCACCCTGAACTTCTACGCGCTGCTGGCCTTCAGGCGTGGCAGGTGCCTGACCCTGAGCAGGGGTTGAAGAAACGGGCGGCAGAGAAACATCCTGCGGCGCTGTGGTGTTACCTGCGGTCTGCTCTGCGGAAGTCGCACCCGGCGCAGGCTGTGCGCCATTCGCCTGATTGGTCGCATCGTTACCGGACAGGTTGATGCTCTTCTCAGCGGAAGCAGTTTGCTCGGTTGAGTTCGTTGACGGTGCTTTAAGCGCGGAGCCAATGCCGACAATCAGCAGCACTAGCACCAGAACGCCAAGGCCCATCATGATGTACTGGCGGGAAGCCGGTTTCGGCGCAGCGGCTTTTTTACGTTTACGAGGGCGACGCTCTACAGGCTGTTCGTCCATTGAATCTTCTTCGGACTCATAATCCTCTTCTGCTCGCTCTTCGTGCGCGTTGCGGCTGCGCGAAGGGCGACGATCGTCTGCATCCAGATCAACATCGTCAAAGTTGATCTGCGGCTCGTTATCACGTTCTGAAGATTGACGAGAACGACCAGTACGACGATCGCTGGGATCGGGTTTCAGCTCGTCTTCTGGTTTGAATTCATCCATTTAACACCCCACTCAAAGGCTTATGCTAACGACTTTGCATTTCACCTGAAGCTAAACGACCACCTGCGACAGTGGCCTGACCTTTCTAGTTGTTACGCCTGCTGACAATCAGCGATAGCGCCAAGAACGACATCGTGCGGCACTCCGCCGCGCACTTCACTCTTCCCTATTGCAAGCGGGAGTACAAGACGCATCTCACCTGCCAATACTTTTTTATCGCGCATCATGTGGGGTAAATACGCTTGCGCCGACATCTCCTGCGGCCCGGTTACCGGCAAACCTGCACGCTCAAGCAGCGCAATGATGCGTGCCGTCTCTTCAGGTTTAAACTGCCCCAGACGTTCAGAGGTGCGCGCTGCCATGACCATACCGGCCGCGACGGCTTCACCGTGCAGCCAGTTGCCGTAACCCATCTCGGCTTCAATGGCGTGGCCAAACGTATGCCCAAGATTCAGTAAAGCACGTAAGCCCGTTTCACGCTCGTCTGCAGCGACAACTTCTGCTTTCAGTTCACAACAACGACGAATGCAGTATGCCAGTGTAGCCTCATCCAGGCACAGCAGCGCATCCATATTCTCTTCAAGCCAGCTAAAGAACTCGCCATCGAGAATAATGCCGTATTTGATCACTTCTGCCAGACCCGAAGCCAGTTCGCGCTTCGGCAGGGTTTTCAGACAGTCGAGATCCACCACCACCGATGCGGGCTGGTAGAACGCGCCAATCATGTTTTTGCCGAGCGGATGGTTGACTGCCGTTTTGCCACCCACAGAGGAGTCGACCTGGGACAGCAACGTGGTCGGGATTTGAATAAAACGGACGCCACGTTGATAGCTTGCGGCCGCAAAGCCGGTCAGATCGCCCACAACACCGCCGCCCAGGGCAAGCAGTGTTGTATCGCGACCGTGCGGTTTTTGCAGCAATGCGGTAAAGACGGTATCCAGTACCGTCAGGCTTTTATACTGCTCGCCATCGGGGAGAATCACACTGTCGACTTTTACGCCCGCCTGCTCAAGCAGGTGGCGTACGCGGTCGAGATAAAGCGGAGCCAGCGTCTCATTGGTGACCAGCATCGCCTGATCACCCGCTTTCAGTGGTAAAAAGGAAGCTGGGTCGTTAAACAAACCAGCCGCGATGGTGATAGGGTAACTACGTTCCCCGAGAGTAACTGTAATCCTCTCCATGACGCGACATCCACCTTTAATGCTTTTACCCGCAGGCGAGTGTATATAAAGCCAGAATCAGTTGCTTTCCAGCATATGAATAATCTGGTTTGCAACCACTTTAGCGCTCTGGTCGTCAGTACGAATGGTCACGTCGGCAATCTCTTCATACAGCGGATTGCGTTCATCGGCCAACGCTTCCAGAACTTCGCGTGGTGGCGTTTCAACCTGCAGCAGCGGGCGCTTTTTATCGCGCTGCGTACGTGCCAGCTGTTTCTCAATGGTCGTCTCAAGATAGACCACTACGCCACGGGCGGAGAGACGGTTACGGGTTTCGCGAGATTTCACAGAACCGCCGCCTGTTGCCAGAACGATGCCCTGTTTTTCCGTGAGTTCGTTGATCACTTTTTCTTCTCGGTCACGGAAACCTTCTTCGCCTTCTACATCGAAAACCCAGCCCACATCAGCTCCGGTTCGTTTCTCAATCTCTTGATCAGAATCGTAAAATTCCATATTGAGTTGTTGAGCTAACTGACGCCCAATAGTGCTTTTGCCGGCACCCATAGGCCCAACCAGAAAGATATTGCGTTTCTCTGCCATTTTATCGGTACTACTAAGACTATTCGTTAATGGTAATTCCCGCTTCGCAGACACCCAGCGTAGCAGGACATGAACTGAAACCTCATATGCAATAGAGCGAGAGTCAGACTAAAAATTATCTCAATACTCCGGCTTGTTTGGCAACTGATTAAATCACCGCGCCGGGCGCATAAGGTAATAAGACGCAAGTCCAACTCAAATCGGTACTCCTTGTATGCTAATTCATGCCCCACGTCAAACATCTGCAACAAACTGAATGCAAAATCATTGCGGGGATCGTTACCCGTCAGCGAATACCGACCAGACGTGGTGTAATAAACACCACTAGCTCGCGCCGTTCATTATCCTTCCCATCGTGGCGAAAAAGCTGCCCAAGCCAGGGGATTTTCCCCAGCCCCGGCACGCTGTCGCTGCCGGTTTTGTTCTTCTGCGAAAAAATTCCGCCCAACGCCAGCGTTTCTCCACTTTTTACCTCCACCTGGGTTTCTATCTCCTGTTTGTCGATCGCCAGCGTTTCGCCGTCCGCCTGCTGCAGAACCTGTCCCGGCATATTTTCACTGATGTGCAATTTCAGGCGCACGCGTCCTCCCGGTAAGACCACCGGCGTGACCTCCATCCCTAATACCGCCTCCTTAAACTCAACGGAGGTGGCGCCGCTTTCACCGCTTGAGACCTGATACGGAATTTCACTCCCCTGCTTGATGCTGGCCGGTTGCATATGCGAGGCCAGCAGCCGCGGGCTGGCGATGATATCAACCTGCTGCTTTTGCTCTAGCGCAGAAAGTTCCAGATCCAGCAGCCGACCATTGATCCGTCCGATGTTAAAACCCACATGGCTGGTGGCGCTGGCGACGGAAAGATCGCTGCCAAGCGTGGTGAGCTGGCCAACCTTGCCCGCGTCGGCGGCGTCAGCGAGATTCCACTTCACCCCCAGCTCACGCAGGCTTTTTTCATTAATGGTCACAATATGCGCCGCCAGCTCGACCTGTTCGACGGGAATATCCATCTGAGCGGCCCAGCGCTGCAGCGTCTCCACCACCGTCTGGTTATCGCGAATCAGCAGCCGGTTGGTGCGTTTGTCGAGAGACAAACTTCCCTTGGCGCTCAGGAGCTTTTCCGCGTCTTTTTGCAGCTCGCCGGCATCGGCATAGGAAAAAGCGATGCTGTGAGAAACCAGCGGCGCCTCAAGCTGTCGACGCGTTCGCTCCTGTTCTGAGCGCTCCTGCTGTTCACGCTGCCAGGCCGCGGTATGCACATAAAAAATGCCGCCCTCCTCTCGCAAAACGAGGCCAGCGCTGGTGACAACCGTCTGTAACGCTTGCCGCCAGGGGACGCGCGTCAGGTTGAGCGAAAGCGAGCCGCCGACATCAGGCGATATCACCAGATTTCGGTTCTCCTGTGCGACCAGGCTCTGCAGCACCTGCACAACAGGCACGTCATCCACCACCAGCGTGACCGGTTTTGGCGCGGCGGCCCACAGCGGATGGCTGAACGCCAGCAGCCACAGCATTATCCGTAAATTCATTCTTATCCGTTCCTTCTCGTTGCCACGTCCATGTTCCTGGTTCACATGTGTCACCCACATCAACAACCAGTTCCGTTTCATTGATGGCTGTTATCGTCCAGCCCGCCGGGAAGCGTTCATGCGTTTTCAGCCGGTACCAGCGCTTTTGCCCATCCTGTAAAATGCCGATAGCCTGCTGTCCTCCCACCATGCCGCGATAGCGCCACTGCGCCAGCTCGCCAATGGCGCAGGGATCGTCCGGCGGGCGAAACGGATCGCGCATGCCGGTCAATAGCAGCGCTGAGCAAACCAGCAAATATCTCGCGCTATTTCGCATGTTCCAGCTCCAGCCGCAGGCGCAACGCTGTACCTTGTGGTGCAATTGCGAAAGCGGCGATCTGCACATCGCGCTGCGCCAGCCGGGAAAAAAGCGCCGGGAGAGCCTGCCACTCCACCTCCAGCATCAGTTCCCCTCCGTTTTGCAGCGGCTTCCAGTGAACCAGCGTCGCGTTATCACCCTGAAAATCGAGCGGGGAAAACGGCGTCAGCGCCAGTGCTTCCGTTGTTTCCGTACGAAACGGCACCTTTCTGACGGCAGGCCATAACGCCGCGTTCGTCCTCACGTCCTGAATCAGCTGTCGCTGTCGTTCAGCACACTGCCTGTCCAGCGGTCTGAGCAAGGTGCCCCACGCGGCCAGTCCTGCCAGGAGGCTCCCCAGACACCACAAAAGCACCCGATACCAGGGACGGCTTTCGCACCAGCGTTCTAACAAGGTATCCATGCGTTACCCCTCGCTTTTAAGATGGAGGGTGAACATCCAGCGCCCCTGGCTGTCCTGCCGAAGCTCACCCGCCGTTCCGGGCGTAAAACCCGCTATTTGGCCCAGCGCATCGCGCAGAGCAGACAGGGCTGGCAGGGTTATGGCATACCCGGTCAACATCAGAGCAGGAGGCTGATAGCGAAGCTCTGTCAGCCAGACCTGTGAAGGAGTGGCGCGGGAAAGGGATTCCAGCACCGGTTGCCATGCGCGTTGTTGACGTGTCTGTGCTGGCTTCTGCGCCTGTGAGGCGAGTTTCTGCCGGGAAGCAAGCGCGTGCTGCACGGTCTGCATTCCCGTCAGCTCCGTTTGCAGCGCGTGCAGCCTCATAACAGGGTTTATCCGCAGGCAGAAAATGACCGCGAACATCAACAGCACGGTGCCGACACACATTGCCCCCCAGAAGCGCAGGCATCGTGCGCGCCGCTGCTGTCGCCAGGGCAGAAAGTTCATGAGGCTCATCCGGGCACCTCGCTCATGGCCAGCGCCAGCGCAACGGTATAATCAGCGCCGCAGTCCGGTAGCGGGGCCTGGCAGCGCTCCAGGATTTCCCACGGATCACGTCGGTTATCAAACAGCGCGATGTCATCCGGACCAAGCGCCAGCAGAGCCGCCAGCTCGGCCACGCTTTCGGCTTCTGTGGTAAAGCGGCGTCCCCACTGGTGGCGCATCGCCCACAGCCACTGCCGATCGTCGCGCCAGGCGACGCACGTCGCTGGCGCCACCGCAGGAAGAAGATTCGCCAGCGCGCTGGCATCCGGCGTAATGGCCACCAGCCGCAAACGCAGCGTTTTCGCCAGCGCCAGTAGGGTATCAACCTCGTTGTTTTGCGCGGCGGTCACGTGAAAGGTATTGCTGAAGGTATCCTGCGCGTAATCGAAACAGAGCGTATCGGCAGACATCTCCAGTTCGCGCGCGAGCGCCGCGCCAAGCCATGAGAGCTGCTCGCTGTCACGCAGCGCAACGGTCGGGCGGGGGAGCGTCCGTTGCAGAGTCCGTGCTGCCGGGAAAGAGAGGAACACCCGATGGTAGTGCGGCAGCGTTTTGCGCCAGTCGCGTAACGCATCAACCAGCTGTTCTGGCTGACAAATTTTGCCGTCACGAATGATGCCCTCGTCCAGAGGAATCGCCCACCAGCGGCGCAAGCACCAGCCCGACTTATCCCGGGCCAAGGCGACGATCTGCACCCTATCCTGTTGAATATGAACGCCCGTTTGCCATGTTTTGAAAGCCATGCTTCACGATCTCCTTATCGCCCGTCGGGTTGACGGCTATATCAATGAATCAGGCTTGCCTTTATACTACCGCGCGATTGTTTAGAAACTGCCCAAGTGAAACCAAATGGGAAATCTCCGGTGAAGTTCGTAAAGTATTTATTCATCCTTGCAGTCTGTTGCATTCTGCTGGGAGCAGGCTCGATATACGGTTTATACAAATATATTGAGCCACAGCTACCTGATGTCGCCACGCTTCGCGATGTGCGCCTCCAGATCCCGATGCAAGTCTATAGCGCCGATGGCGAGCTGATGGCGCAGTATGGCGAGAAGCGTCGTATTCCGCTGACCTTAAACCAAATCCCCCCCGTGATGGTGAAAGCCTTTATCGCCACGGAGGACAGCCGTTTTTACGAGCACCACGGTGTCGATCCGGTGGGGATTTTCCGTGCCGCGAGCATTGCGTTGTTCTCTGGTCACGCCTCTCAGGGGGCGAGTACCATTACGCAGCAGCTGGCGCGTAACTTCTTCCTCAGCCCTGAAAAGACGCTGATACGCAAGATCAAAGAGGTGTTCCTCGCGATCCGTATTGAGCAGCTGCTGAGCAAAGACGAAATCCTTGAGCTGTACCTCAACAAAATCTACCTGGGTTACCGCGCCTATGGCGTGGGGGCTGCCGCACAGGTGTACTTCGGTAAGCCCGTTGAGCAGCTCACCTTAAGCGAAATGGCAACCATCGCCGGTCTGCCGAAAGCGCCGTCCACGTTTAACCCGCTCTACTCGCTCGATCGCGCCACCGCGCGCCGTAACGTCGTTTTGTCACGTATGCTGAGCGAAGGCTACATCAGCCAGAGCGAGTACGACCAGACGCGTAACGATGTCATTGACGCTAACTACCACGCCCCTGAGATCGCCTTCGCGTCCCCTTACCTGACCGAAATGGTTCGCCAGGAGATGGTGAATCGCTATGGTGACAAGGCCTACGAAGATGGCTATCGCGTGTACACCACCGTCACCCGCAAGGTCCAGCAGGCGGCTCAGGAAGCGGTGCGGAACAACGTGATGGACTACGATATGCGTCACGGCTATCGCGGCCCGTCAAACGTGCTCTGGAAAGTGGGCGAAAGCGCGTGGGACAGTAAAAAAATCACCAGTACGCTGAAGGCGCTGCCAACCTATGGTCCGCTCCTTCCTGCCGTGGTGACGCAGGCCGATCCTCAGGAAGCCGTTGCGACGCTCGCGGACGGTACTTCCGTCTCGCTGCGTATGGACGGTATCCGCTGGGCGCGTCCTTACCGCTCGGATACGCTGCAGGGCGCAACGCCGCGTAAAGTGACCGATGCCGTCCAGACCGGGCAGCAAATCTGGGTGCGCAAGGTAGGCGAATCCTGGTGGCTGGCACAGGTGCCGGACGTCAACTCAGCCCTGGTCTCTATCAATCCACAGAACGGTGCTATCCTGGCCCTGGTCGGCGGGTTTGATTTCAACCAGAGCAAATTTAACCGCGCTACCCAGGCGCTGCGTCAGGTCGGTTCCAATATCAAACCGTTCCTCTACACGGCAGCGATGGATAAAGGCTTGACCCTAGCCAGCATCCTTAACGACGTGCCAATCTCCCGCTGGGATGCCGGTGCCGGTTCCGACTGGCAGCCGAAGAACTCCCCTGCGGAGTATGCCGGCCCAATTCGTCTCCGTCAGGGCCTGGGACAGTCGAAAAACGTGGTGATGGTGCGCGCCATGCGCGCGATGGGCGTCGACTATGCCGCAGAGTATCTGCAGCGCTTCGGTTTCCCGGCGCAGAACATCGTTCGCACCGAGTCGCTGGCGTTAGGCTCCGCCTCGTTTACGCCGCTTCAGGTCGCACGCGGGTACTCGGTGATGGCTAACGGCGGCTTCCTGATTGACCCGTACTTCATCAGCAAGATCGAGAACGATCAGGGCGGCGTGCTGTTCGAAGCGAAGCCGAAAATTGCCTGCCCTGACTGCGATATTCCGGTGATTTATGGCAATACGCCGAAATCCGAGGTGCTTGAAAACAAGGACATGGAAGACCCTGCCGTGTCTCAGGAGCAGCAGAGCGGCGTCGTGCCGCAGCCGCAGCTTGAGCAGGCTAACCAGTCGCTGGTGGCACAGACCGGCGCGCCGGAGTATGCCCCGCACGTGATCAACACGCCGCTGTCGTTCCTGATCAAAAGCGCGCTGAACACCAACATCTTCGGTGAACCGGGCTGGCAGGGCACAGGCTGGCGCGCAGGGCGCGATTTGCAGCGTCATGACATCGGCGGTAAAACGGGGACAACCAACAGCTCGAAAGACGCGTGGTTCTCCGGCTACGGTCCGGGCGTGGTGACGTCGGTCTGGATCGGTTTCGACGATCACCGCCGTGACTTAGGTCGTACAACGGCCTCCGGCGCGATTAAGGATCAAATTTCCGGCTACGAAGGCGGTGCGAAGAGCGCGCAGCCGGCCTGGGACGCCTACATGAAGTCCGTTCTTGAAGGCGTGCCGGAGCAGCCGTTAACGCCACCGCCAGGCGTGGTGACGGTTAATATCGACCGCAGCACGGGTCAGCTCGCCAACGGCGGTAATAGTCGCGAAGAGTATTTCATCGAGGGCACGCAGCCAACCACGCAGGCGGTGCACGAGGTGGGGACAGAGATTATTGATAACGGCGAGACGCACGAGCTGTTCTGACAACAAAGCAAAACGGCAACCTCTGGTTGCCGTTTTTGTGTTTGCTCTCTCTCCCGTGGGAGAGGGTTGGGGTGAGGGCATCAGGCCACTACAGTCGCCCCTGCCCCTTCAACCACTCCCGTACCAGGAACAGCGCGCTCACGTTGCGAGCCTCATTAAAGTCAGGGTCTTCAAGCAGATCCATCAGGTGCGCTAGCGGCCAGCGAACCTGCGGCAGCGGCTCCGGCTCATCCCCTTCCAGCGATTCAGGATAGAGATCTTCAGCCACCACGATATTCATTTTGCTGGAAAAATAGGACGGCGCCATGCTTAGCTTTTTCAGGAATGAAAGCTCATTCGCACCGAAGCCGACCTCTTCTTTCAGCTCGCGGTTTGCCGCTTCAAAGACGGTTTCACCCGGGTCGATAAGCCCTTTCGAGAACCCAAGCTCGTAAGATTCCGTTCCCACAGCGTATTCGCGGATCAAAATCAGATGATCGTCGACAATGGGAACAATCATCACCGCTTCGCGCGAAGAGGGGCGCATACGTTCATAAACGCGACGCACACCGTTGCTGAACTCCAGGTCCACACTTTCGACATTAAACAGGCGCGATTTGGCGACAGTTTCAACATTCAGAATGGTGGGTTTTTGTAATGGTTTGCTCATCTTGATGGGTCTTAGCAGTGAGAACTGGCGTTATTGTGCGATATGCCGCACGGTTTCGGCAATGTCAATCGTTCTTTATTTACATTTGTGCAACGTATCAGGGATCAATCCTCAATTCAAAACAAATGTCAAGAGGTTGAAATGTTTCCAGGAATTTGCTGATATCGCGCCATAACAGGCTTTGCTATCATCACCGGTCACTGGGATGCGCTTCAGAATGCTCAAGTTCGACTCCATACTTGCCGATAGCCAGCCACAGACTCTCATTCAATGTAAAGGTGCTACTGACTACACCTGTAAGAAGATAAGTAAGATGGGGAAAGCATGAGCACCATTTTGATTGTTCTCGCTGCTATGCTGGCCGGCGCGTTGGTTGCAGGGTGGTTGTACAGGCGCCGCGTACAGCGCCGTTATCGTCTGCCCTTTTTAAACGCATTTGCGGGTGCGAGCACGCGTAAACTCACGCAGGACGAGCGCGATGCGGTTGAAAACTATCTCGAAATCCTGAACCGTACTCAGTTAACGCCTGGGCCAACGGGAGCCACCGCTGCGCCCGTCGCGCTAAAGCTTAATGCGCAAAGTGATACCGTGCTCTGCGTGACGCGCTCCATCACGCGCTATGGCATCACCACTGATGACCCCAACAAATGGCGCTATTACCTTGATTCCGTCGAAGTGCATCTGCCCCCGTCCTGGGAGCAATACATTAATGACGAAAACAGCGTTGAGCTGATTCACACCGATTCGTTGCCTCTGGTAATCACGCTTAACGGCCATACGCTGAATGAATACCTTCAGGAAGCCCCGCGTTTTGCGCTGGAACGCGCGAGTTCAACGCAGGCGTCCATTCGTGGCGAAGAGACAGAGCAGATCGAACTGCTGAACATTCGCCAGGAGACGCATGAAGAGTACGCCCTGAGCCGCCCGGACGGCATCCGTGAAGCCATTCTGATCGTTGCTGCCTTCCTGCTCTTTTTCATCTGCCTGCTGACGCCGGATGTGTTTGTCCCCTGGCTGGCTGGCGGCGCGGTGCTGCTGCTGGCCGGCGGGCTTTGGGGTCTCTTTGCTCCACCGGCTAAAACCTCGTTGCGCGAGATCCACTGCCTGCGCGGTACCCCAAAGCGCTGGGGCCTGTTCGGTGAAAACGATCAGGAGCATCTCAACAATATTTCGCTCGGTATTATCGACCTGATCTACCCGCGCCACTGGCAGCCGTGGATCGCACAGGATTTAGGGCAGAAAACCGATATTGATATCTACCTTGACCGCCACGTTGTGCGTCAGGGGCGCTTCCTGTCTCTGCATGATGAAGTGAAAAATTTCCCGCTTCAGCACTGGCTACGCAGTACGGTCATTGCCGGCGGCGCCGCGCTGGTCTTAGCCATGCTGCTGCTTTTCGTGCCGCTGGATATGCCCATTAAATTCACCCTGTCATGGATCAAAGGGGCGCAAACCATTGAAGCGACAAGCGTCAACAAACTGGATGAAGCCGGTGTACGCGTGGGGGACACGCTGCGCCTGAAGGGAACCGGGATGTGTAATATTCACACCCCGGGGGCGTGGAACACGCGTCAGAGCTCGCCGTTCATGCCGTTCGACTGTTCGCAAATTATCTGGAACGACGCGCCGCCGCTGCCGCTGCCGGAATCCGAAGTGGTGAATAAGGCCACGGCTCTCACCCAGACGGTTAACCGCCAGCTGCACCCGAAACCGGACGATGATTCGCGCGTCAGCCCCGCGCTGCGCTCGGCCATTCAGAAATCAGGCATGGTTCTGCTGGATGATTTTGGTGACATCGTCCTGAAAACGCAGGATTTATGCTCCTCTCAGGATGAGTGCATACGCCTTAAAAACGCCCTGGTAAACCTGGGGAACAGCAAAGACTGGGACTCGCTGGTAAAACGCGCCGAAGCGGGACGACTGGATGGCGTTAACGTGCTGCTGCGTCCGGTGAGCGCGGAATCGCTGGATAACCTGGTCGCCACCTCGACGTCGCCGTTCATGATGCGCGAGACCACCCGTGCGGCTCAGGCGCTGAACAGCCCGGCGCCGGGTGGCTTTGTGATTGCAAGCGATGAAGGCAGCGACCTTGTCGATCAACCCTACCCGCAGGTTGCGCTTTATGACTACCCGGCGCAGGAGCAGTGGAGCCAGTTCCAGCGCCTTGCGCAGATGCTGATGCAAACGCCGTTCAGCGCCGAAGGGATTGTCACGAGTATTTATACCGACGCCAACGGCACTCGCCATATCGGCCTGCACCGGATGCCGGATAGCGCAGGCTTGTGGCGTTACATCGGCACCTCTCTGCTGATGACCGCGATGCTGATCGCCATTTTCTGGAACGGCTTTATGGCCCTGCGCCGCTACCAGCGCTCGCGCACCCGGCTTGCCGACATTCAGCAGTATTATGAAAACTGCCTCAATCCAAAGCTGATCCCCTCGTCTGAGAGCCTGATCTGATAACGTCGTTGCGCGGCAAGATGTGCTACCCTGTCGCGCACGTTTCTTCTGGCTGGAGTTCCCCCTTATGCATCTTGATATCGCCTGGCAGGAGGTAGATACCGTTCTGCTGGATATGGACGGCACGCTGCTCGATCTCGCCTTTGATAACTATTTCTGGCAAACGCTGGTTCCTGAAACCTATGGCGAGCAGCAGGGGATCTCCCCGGCAGAAGCGCAGGCATTCATTCGTTCGCAATATAGCGCGGTGCAACATACGCTAAACTGGTACTGTCTTGACTACTGGAGCGAGCGCCTCGGTTTGGATATTTGTGCCATGACCACCGCCCAGGGGCCGCGCGCCGTTCTGCGCGAGGACACCGTGCCCTTTCTGGATGCGCTGAAAGCGAGCGGCAAGCGCCGTATTTTGTTGACCAACGCGCATCCACATAATCTGGCGGTGAAGCTGGAGCATACCGGTCTGGCGTCGCACCTTGATTTATTACTTTCCACCCACACATTTGGTTATCCGAAAGAGGATCAGCGGTTGTGGCATGCGGTGAAGGAAGAGACGGGTTTGCAGCCAGAACGTACCTTGTTCATTGATGACAGCGAGCCCATTCTGGATTCCGCGGCAAGGTTTGGCATTCGCTACTGTCTGGGCGTGACCAATCCTGACTCTGGCCTGGCTGAAAAAAGCTATATGCGCCACCCTGGACTGAACGACTATCGCCAGATGATCCCCTCACTGACCGTGAAGGAGACGCCATGAAAGAAAAACCCTCTGACGGGGTAAGACTGGATAAATGGCTGTGGGCAGCGCGTTTTTATAAAACACGCGCCCTTGCCCGCGAGATGGTTGACGGCGGAAAAGTGCATTACAACGGCCAGCGCAGCAAACCGAGCAAGCTGGTTGAGCTGAATGCCACCTTAACGCTGCGTCAGGGCAACGATGAACGTACGGTGGTGATTAAAGCCATTACCGAACAGCGTCGACCTGCAGCGGAAGCCGTACTGCTTTATGAAGAGACGGCGGAGAGCATTGAAAAGCGCGAGAAGACCGCGCTGGCGCGCAAAATGAACGCGCTGACGATGCCCCACCCGGACCGGCGACCGGATAAAAAAGAGCGTCGCGATCTGATGAAATTTAAACACGGTGAGACTGATTAACCTCACCCGCACGAGAGATGAAAATGGCCCAACACGACCAATTACACCGCTATCTGTTTGAACAATTCGCCGTGCGCGGCGAGCTGGTCACCGTATCCGAAACCTGGAAACAGATTCTGGAAAACCACAACTACCCGCTGCCGGTGAAGACCCTGTTGGGCGAACTGCTGGTTGCCACCAGCCTGCTGACGGCGACGCTGAAGTTTGCCGGTGATATCACCGTGCAGCTGCAGGGTGACGGCCCGATGACGCTGGCGGTGATCAACGGCAATAACCAGCAGCAGATGCGCGGCGTGGCGCGCGTTCAGGGCGACGTGCCTGAAAATGCAGACCTCAAAACGCTGGTGGGTAATGGCTACCTGGTGATCACCATCTCCCCTGAGGAAGGTGAGCGCTATCAGGGCGTGGTGGGTCTGGAAGGCGATACCCTGGCAGCCTGCCTGGAAGATTACTTCATGCGTTCTGAACAGCTGCCGACGCGTCTCTTCATCCGCACCGGTGAAGTGGGCGGTCAGCCTGCTGCGGGCGGTATGCTGCTGCAGGTTCTGCCTGCGCAGGACGCACAGACCAATGACTTTGAGCACCTGGCGACGCTGACCGAAACCATCAAAGCGGAAGAGCTGTTCAACCTGTCGGCGACCGACGTGCTGTGGCGTCTGTACCACGAAGAAGAAGTGACGGTTTACGATCCGCAGTCCGTGGAATTTAAGTGCACCTGCTCACGCGAGCGCTGTGCTGGCGCGCTGAAAACCCTGCCGGATGAAGAGATCGACAGCATCATGGCGGAAGACGGCGAAATCGATATGCACTGTGACTACTGCGGTACGCACTACGTGTTCAATTCGATGGATATCGCTGAGATCCGCAATAACGCCTCCCCGGCGGATCCGCAGGTTCACTAAACCTCTTTCCCCTCACCCTAACCCTCTCCCCAAAGGGGAGAGGGAACTTGAACCCCCTCTCCCCTTTGGGGAGAGGGCTGGGGTGAGGGGTAAAAAACTCCCCCCAAGCTGAATCGTTTTCCTTATGTAACTCTTACGTAATTTTCTTACGTGTATGCGATTACATTCACATTCTTTCCGATAAAATCACCACTCTTTAACCTTTTCGGAACATTTTCCCCAACCAAAAAGCGATTCCTGCGATAATCCGCCTGCGCTGTGACTGGAGTCGCAGCGTTTTCCGTTAGTAAGGGTTTTGTCCAGATGCGTAAATCTATGAGCCCCGTCGCGGTTAACAACCTCAGAAAAACCCTACAATTTCAGGCAGTACATATTGGCTAAGGAGCAGTGATATGCGTGTTACTGGTTTAACCCCGCAAGATCTCAAGGCTTATGGTATTCACGACGTCCAGGAAATCGTCTACAACCCCGACTACGATACGCTGTATCAGGAAGAGCTCAATCCAGCACTGGAAGGATACGAGCGTGGTGTGTTGACGAATCTTGGTGCTATCGCCGTCGATACCGGTATTTTTACCGGTCGTTCGCCGAAAGATAAGTATATCGTCCGAGACGAAACCACCCGCGATACGCTGTGGTGGGCTGACAAGGGCAAAGGGAAGAACGACAACAAACCGCTCTCCCCGGAAACCTGGCAGCACCTGAAAGGGCTCGTCACCCATCAACTTTCCGGCAAGCGTCTGTTCATTGTCGACGCTTTCTGCGGCGCTAACGCCGATACCCGTCTCTCCGTGCGTTTTATCACTGAAGTGGCCTGGCAGGCGCATTTCGTGAAAAACATGTTTATTCGTCCAACCGACGAAGAGCTGCAGGATTTCACCCCGGATTTCATCGTGATGAACGGTGCGAAATGCACGAACCCACAGTGGAAAGAGCAGGGTCTGAACTCCGAAAACTTTGTGGCCTTCAACCTGACCGAGCGTATCCAGCTGATAGGCGGTACCTGGTACGGCGGCGAAATGAAGAAAGGGATGTTCTCGGTCATGAACTACCTGCTGCCGCTGCGGGGCATCGCCTCCATGCACTGCTCGGCTAACGTCGGTGAAAAAGGCGACGTGGCGGTATTCTTCGGCCTGTCCGGCACCGGGAAAACCACCCTGTCCACCGATCCAAAACGTCGCCTGATTGGCGATGACGAACACGGCTGGGATGACGACGGCGTATTCAACTTTGAAGGCGGCTGCTACGCGAAGACCATTCGCCTGTCTGAAGAGGCCGAGCCTGATATCTACCACGCGATCCGTCGCGATGCGCTGCTGGAAAACGTCACCGTGCGTGCCGACGGCTCCATCGACTTCGACGATGCGTCGAAAACGGAAAACACCCGCGTCTCTTACCCGATCTACCACATCGACAATATCGTGAAGCCGGTGTCAAAAGCGGGTCATGCCACGAAGGTCATTTTCCTGACCGCGGATGCGTTCGGAGTGCTGCCTCCGGTGTCTCGCCTGACGGCCAGCCAGACGCAGTATCACTTCCTCTCCGGTTTTACCGCCAAGCTGGCGGGTACCGAGCGTGGCGTGACGGAGCCAACCCCAACCTTCTCCGCCTGCTTCGGCGCGGCCTTCCTGTCGCTGCACCCGACGCAGTACGCTGAAGTGCTGGTGAAACGCATGCAGGCATCCGGCGCGCAGGCATACCTGGTGAACACCGGCTGGAACGGTACCGGAAAACGTATCTCCATCAAAGATACCCGCGCGATTATCGACGCCATTCTGGATGGTTCTCTGGACGACGCCGAAACCTTCACGCTGCCGATGTTTGACCTGGCGATCCCTACGTCGCTGCCGGGTGTGGATACGCATATCCTCGACCCGCGCAACACGTACGGTTCTCCGGAGCAGTGGCGCGAGAAAGCAGAATCGCTGGCGAAGCTGTTTATCGAGAACTTCGAGAAGTACACCGATACCCCGGCGGGTGCTGCGCTGGTGAGCGCGGGTCCGAAGCTGTAGTCCTTCTCCCTCTCCCCGTGGGAGAGGGCCGGGGTGAGGGCATCAGACCGCAGAGACCGCATTTTGTCGGGTGGCGGCTTCACCTTACCCGACCTACAAAAAAGGGTGGCAATTGCCACCCTTTTTTTAACCCTCTTTCACCTGCCCCCGCGTCACCGGTACCGGCAGCCAGGCGCGAATGCTCAGTCCACCCCGCTCGCTGGTGCCAATCTCCAGCAGTCCGTTGTGGTTATCGATAATACGCTGAACAATCGCCAGGCCTAAGCCCGTGCCGCTGGTGCTGCGCGCGCTGTCGCCGCGCACAAACGGCTGGAACAGATGCTTACGCTGCTCGGGCTTGATGCCCGGACCGTCGTCTTCCACCTGGAACCAGGCGCGGTTGAGTTCAGACCCGCTGCTGACTTTAATCCAGCCATTGCCGTAGCGCGCCGCGTTGACCACCATATTCGCCACTGCACGTTTGATGGAGAGCGGGTGCATGCGTACCTGAATTTCACCCGCCTGCAGGTCGGTATCAATCTCGCGCTCGTAGCCGCTTTCCGCCGCCACCACTTCGCCCAGCACCGCGTTCAGATCCGCCATCTCCATCGGCATCTCCTGCCCGGTGCGCAGGTAGTCGATAAACTGCTCGATGATGGCGTTACACTCTTCGATATCCTTGTTAATGGACTCGGCGAGATAACCGTCCTCTTCCCCCATCATCTCCGTCGCCAGACGAATACGCGTTAGCGGCGTGCGCAGGTCATGGCTTACACCTGCCATCAGCAGCGTACGGTCATCCGCCAGCTGCTTCACGCCTGCCGCCATATGGTTAAACGCGCGCGTCACCGAACGGACTTCCGAGGCGCCATACTCGCGCAGCGGAGGTGGAATAATCCCTTTACCGACCTGCAGCGCAGCGTGCTCCAGGTCGACCAGCGGTCGGTTCTGTATACGGATAAATAGCCACGCGCCGCCTATCGCCAGCAGCATAATCGCCAGGGTGTAGCGGAACAGCGGCGAGAAGTCGCCCTGATGGATTTCGGTCAGCGGAACGCGCACCCAGATATTGGGTGACAGCCAGGTTTTCAGCCAGACGACGGGCGAGCTTTTGTTGACCTCAACGCGCACTTCCGTTGGGCCGCCCAGCTGCTGCGCCATCTGCTGGCTGAGGAATTCGTAGTGCTGCGCCCAGCGCAGGCCAGCGTCTTCCGCCGCTTCGTTGGAGTAGAGCGAAATGCCCAGCTCACGGTAGATTTCACGGCGAAACGCCGGGGGAACGACGAGCTGCGTGCCGTCCTCCAGCTGCAGTTTGTCGGTCATCAGCATACGGACTTCGTAGGCCAGGACCTTATTAAACTGCTGGAGGCTCGGCAGGATCGCAAAGTTCAGCACCACCAGATAGGTCGTCACCAGGCTGACGAACAGCAGGGTGACGATCAGCAACAGGGTGCGGGCAAACGAGCTACGCGGCGAGAAGCGCATTCGCCTCATGCTTTAGAGCCGTCCGGGACGAACACGTAGCCCAGACCCCATACGGTCTGAATATAACGAGGATGCGCAGGATCTTCTTCCACCATGCGGCGCAGGCGGGAGATCTGCACGTCAATGGAGCGTTCCATTGCGGAGTATTCGCGACCGCGCGCCAGGTTCATCAGCTTGTCACGGGAAAGCGGTTCACGCGGGTGGCTGACCAGCGCTTTCAGAACCGCAAACTCGCCGCTGGTGAGCGGCATTGGCTCATCTTCACGGAACATCTCGCGCGTGCCGAGGTTCAGCTTGAACTTGCCGAAGGCGATGACGGCTTCTTCCTGCGACGGTGCGCCAGGCAGTTCGTTCGCCTGACGGCGGAGAACAGCGCGAATACGCGCCAGCAGTTCACGCGGGTTAAACGGTTTTGGAATGTAGTCATCTGCGCCGATTTCGAGGCCGACGATACGGTCAACTTCCTCACCCTTCGCCGTCACCATGATGATCGGCATCGGGTTGCTCTGGCTGCGCAGACGGCGGCAAATAGAAAGCCCGTCTTCGCCAGGCAGCATCAGGTCGAGAACCATCAGGTGGAAAGATTCACGGGTCAGCAGACGGTCCATCTGCTCAGCGTTCGCGACGCTACGAACCTGGAAGCCCTGCTCGGTCAGATAACGTTCCAGCAGCGCGCGCAGGCGCATGTCGTCATCCACGACCAGAATTTTGTAGTTCTCTTGCATTGTGTGTACTCCCAAAGGTTCGGATAGTCTTTGTAACAGCGTATTCTAAAAAAGTGCACGTATTCGACCAGTTAATTCTGGTATAAATTCTAGTCGAAATTGTTACAAAGCATATTTAACAGCAGCTTATCTGCTCATTTCATCACATAAATCATTTTTAATCCTGTCTGTTACACTGTGCGGTACGTATTGTGCGCAAGACAGTTAACCGGCAGGCAGCAAAGGCTTTACCATGAAAACGCCCCTGATCACCCGCGAAGGGTACGAAAAGCTCAAAAAAGAGATGGATTACCTCTGGCGCGAAGAGCGTCCTGAAGTAACCAAAAAGGTGACCTGGGCGGCAAGCCTGGGCGATCGCAGCGAAAACGCTGACTACCAGTACAACAAAAAGCGGCTGCGCGAAATTGACCGCCGGGTTCGCTACCTGACGAAGTGTCTCGAGAATCTCAAAATTGTCGATTACTCCCCGCAGCAGGAGGGCAAAGTGTTCTTCGGCGCGTGGGTGGAGATTGAAAACGACGATGGCGACATTCTGCGTTTTCGCATTGTCGGCTACGATGAAATTTTTGGTCGTAAGGACTACATCTCCATCGACTCCCCGATGGCTCGCGCGCTGCTCAAAAAGGAAGTGGGCGATCTGGCCGTCGTTCAGACTCCAGCCGGTGAAGCCAGCTGGTACGTCAATGAGATCGTCTACGTAAAATAGTCCGAGAGCGCCCTCCCCGGCTGGCATTTTGCCGTGTCAGCCCGTATAACTATCCCCTGATTTTTCGACTCAACAGATGATAAAGCCATGATGAAAGATTCGCTCTGCCGCATTATTGCGGGTGATATTCAGGCCAGAGCCGAACAGGTAGAAGCTGCCGTTCGCCTGCTTGATGAAGGGAACACCGTGCCGTTTATTGCACGCTATCGTAAGGAAGTCACCGGCGGTCTGGATGACACGCAGCTGCGTAACCTGGAGACCCGTCTGGGTTATCTGCGCGAGCTGGAAGAACGTCGTCAGGCGATCCTCAAATCCATCGGCGAACAGGGCAAGCTGAGCAGCGAGCTTGAAAGCGCCATCAACGGCACCCTGAGCAAAACCGAACTCGAAGATCTCTATCTGCCGTATAAACCGAAGCGCCGCACGCGCGGGCAGATTGCGATTGAAGCGGGTCTTGAGCCGCTGGCCGACCTGCTGTGGAACGAGCCGTCCCACGATCCGGAAACCGAAGCCGCCAAATTCATCGACGCCGACAAAGGCGTAGCGGACACCAAGGCCGCCCTTGACGGCGCGCGCTACATTCTGATGGAGCGCTTCGCCGAAGACGCCGCCCTGCTCGCTAAAGTGCGTGATTACCTGTGGAAGAATGCCCACATCGTCTCTACCGTCGTCGCGGGTAAAGAGGAAGAAGGCGCGAAATTCCGCGACTACTTCGATCACCACGAACCGATCTCTACCGCCCCTTCACACCGCGCGCTGGCAATGTTCCGCGGCCGCAACGAAGGCGTGCTCCAGCTCTCCCTGAACGCCGACCCGCAGTTCGACGAGCCGCCGAAAGAGAGCCACTGCGAGCAGATCATTATCGACCATCTCGGCCTGCGCCTGAACAACGCCCCGGCGGACAGCTGGCGCAAAGGCGTGGTGAGCTGGACCTGGCGCATCAAGGTGCTGATGCACCTCGAAACCGAGCTGATGAGCACCGTGCGCGAGCGCGCCGAAGACGAAGCGATTAACGTCTTCGCCCGTAACCTGCACGACCTGCTGATGGCCGCCCCTGCCGGCCTGCGCGCGACCATGGGTCTCGATCCGGGTCTGCGTACCGGCGTGAAGGTCGCTGTGGTTGACGGCACCGGCAAGCTGGTGGCGACCGATACCATCTATCCGCACACCGGCCAGGCAGCGAAAGCGGCCGTCGTGGTGGCGGCGCTGTGCGAAAAATACAATGTGGAGCTGGTTGCCATCGGCAACGGTACGGCTTCACGCGAAACCGAGCGTTTCTACCTCGACGTGCAGAAGCAGTTCCCGAAAGTGACAGCACAGAAAGTGATAGTCAGCGAAGCGGGAGCATCCGTCTATTCCGCGTCCGAGCTGGCGGCCCAGGAGTTCCCGGACCTGGACGTTTCCCTGCGCGGTGCGGTCTCTATCGCACGCCGCCTGCAGGATCCGCTGGCGGAGCTGGTGAAGATCGACCCGAAATCCATCGGCGTGGGCCAGTATCAGCACGACGTGAGCCAGACTCAGCTGGCGCGCAAGCTGGATGCGGTGGTGGAAGACTGCGTAAACGCCGTCGGCGTTGACCTGAATACCGCTTCCGTTCCCCTGCTGACCCGCGTGGCGGGCTTAACCCGCATGATGGCGCAGAACATCGTCGCCTGGCGTGATGAGAACGGCCAGTTCCAGAACCGTCAGCAGCTGCTGAAGGTGAGCCGTCTGGGGCCAAAAGCCTTTGAGCAGTGTGCGGGCTTCCTGCGCATCAACCACGGCGATAACCCGCTGGATGCCTCCACCGTTCACCCGGAAGCGTACCCGGTTGTGGAGCGCATTCTGGCCGCCACCCAGCAGGCACTGAAAGATCTTATGGGTGACAGCAGCGCCCTGCGCAACCTGAAAGCCGTTGATTTCACCGATGACAAATTTGGTGTCCCCACCGTCACCGACATCATCAAAGAGCTGGAAAAGCCGGGCCGCGATCCGCGCCCTGAGTTCAAAACGGCGACCTTTGCTGACGGCGTGGAAACCATGAACGACCTGCTGCCCGGCATGGTGCTGGAAGGCGCGGTGACCAACGTCACCAACTTTGGCGCGTTTGTGGATATCGGCGTGCATCAGGACGGTCTGGTGCATATCTCTTCCCTTGCCGACAAGTTCGTTGAAGACCCGCACACCGTGGTTAAAGCGGGTGACATCGTGAAGGTCAAAGTGCTGGAAGTGGATCTGCAGCGCAAGCGTATCGCGCTGACCATGCGTCTGGACGAGCAGCCGGGCGACACCAGCGCGCGCCGCGGCGGCAATGGCGGTGGCCGCGAGCAGCAGCGCCCGGCCACGAAAGCGGCAAAACCGCGCGGACGTGATGCTCAGCCTGCTGGCAACAGCGCGATGATGGATGCGCTGGCGGCAGCGATGGGTAAGAAACGCTAAGGTTGCAATGCCCCTCACCCTAACCCTCTCCCCAAAAGGGAGAGGGGATCGCACGGTGCGGTCTTTCCCCCTCGTCCTCATGGGTGGGGGGAATAAAATCATATCGAAATATATGAAACCGATCGCATAGCCATATTTAAACCACGAATTATCACCCCGTTAACAAATACTCCCCTTTTTGTTTTCCAGGCAATTCAGCAAATATTGAGCCAGGTCAAACAGGCCGTAAATTAATACCGTAAACAACATTCCGTCACAGTTTTAATATTGCTGATAAAAACTATTCTCATTATCATCCCATAGTAGATAATTTAACCTTTCGTGGAATCAGGCGTTATGCAATTCACTCCAGACAGTGCATGGAAGATTACCGGTTTTACCCGCGAAATTAGCCCGGCCTATCGGCAAAAGCTGCTGTCGCTGGGCATGCTGCCCGGCTCGTCATTCCAGGTCGTGCGCGTGGCGCCGCTGGGCGATCCGGTTCATATCGAAACCCGCCGCGTGAATCTGGTGCTGCGTAAGAAAGACCTCGCGTTAATAGAAGTCGAAGCCTTATCCCGATAACAAGCCAGCGGTTTCAGTGAGTCTAAAAAAATGAAAAAGTTAACTATTGGCTTAATTGGCAATCCTAATTCCGGCAAGACTACGCTTTTTAACCAGCTAACCGGAGCCCGCCAGCGCGTGGGCAACTGGGCGGGCGTGACGGTTGAGCGTAAAGAGGGCCAGTTCACGACAACGGACAACCAGGTGACGCTGGTTGACCTTCCCGGCACCTACTCCTTAACCACCATTTCGTCGCAAACCTCGCTCGATGAGCAGATTGCCTGCCACTATATTCTTGGCGGCGACGCGGACCTGCTGATCAACGTGGTCGACGCTTCAAATCTCGAACGTAACCTTTATCTGACGCTGCAGCTGCTGGAGCTGGGGATCCCCTGCATCGTGGCGCTCAACATGCTCGACATTGCGGAGAAACAAAAGCTTCGTATCGACGTCGATGCCCTCTCCGCGCGCCTGGGTTGCCCGGTCGTTCCGCTGGTCTCGACGCGCGCTCGCGGTATTGATGCGCTGAAGCTGGCCATTGACCGTCACCAGGGAAATCATGACATTGAACTGGTGCATTACGCGCAGCCTCTCCTGCGCGAAGCCAATGTGCTGGCGCAGGAGATGGACAAAAGCATGCCTGCGAAACAGCGCCTGTGGCTTGGCCTGCAGATGCTGGAAGGGGATATCTACAGCCGCGCTTACGCCGGGCATGCGGCCGATAAGCTGGACGCGACGGTGGCCCGTCTTAGCGACGAGCTGGACGACCCGGCGCTGCACATCGCCGATGCGCGTTACCAGGCCATCGCCTCGATTTGCGACGTTGTCAGCAACGCCCTGACGGCAGAGCCCAGCCGCTTTACGGCGGCGGTGGATAAAGTTGTGCTTAACCGCTTCCTCGGTTTGCCCATCTTCCTGCTGGTCATGTACGTGATGTTCCTGCTCGCCATTAACATCGGCGGCGCACTCCAGCCTATTTTCGACGCCGGTTCCGTCGCGGTCTTCGTCCACGGAATTCAGTGGGTGGGTTACACCCTGCACTTCCCGGAATGGTTAACCATTTTCCTCGCACAGGGGATCGGCGGCGGTATCAACACCGTTCTGCCTCTGGTGCCGCAGATCGGCATGATGTATCTGTTCCTCTCGTTCCTGGAAGATTCCGGCTACATGGCGCGCGCCGCGTTCGTGATGGATCGTCTGATGCAGGCGCTGGGTCTGCCGGGTAAATCCTTCGTCCCGCTGATTGTCGGCTTCGGCTGTAACGTACCGTCGGTGATGGGCGCACGCACCCTGGATGCGCCACGTGAACGTCTGATGACCATCATGATGGCGCCGTTTATGTCCTGCGGTGCCCGTCTGGCCATCTTTGCGGTCTTTGCAGCAGCCTTCTTTGGTCAGCAGGGCGCGCTGGCGGTCTTCTCGCTGTACGTGCTGGGCATCGTGATGGCGATCCTCACCGGTCTGATGCTGAAGCACACCATTATGCGCGGTGAAGCGTCGCCGTTTGTGATGGAGCTGCCGGTGTATCACGTGCCGCATCTGAAAAGCCTGGCGATCCAGACCTGGCAGCGCCTGAAGGGCTTTGTGCTGCGCGCCGGTAAGGTGATTGTCATCGTCAGCATTTTCCTGAGCGCGCTGAACAGCTTCACCCTCAGCGGGCAGGCGGCAGATAACATCAACGACTCTGCCCTCGCCTCCGTCAGCCGCGTCATCACGCCGGTCTTCAAACCGATTGGCGTGCATGAGGATAACTGGCAGGCGACCGTCGGGCTGTTCACCGGCGCGATGGCGAAAGAGGTGGTTGTCGGCACCCTGAACACGCTTTACACCGCAGAGAACATTCAGGAACAGGAATTTAATCCGGCAGAGTTTCATCTCGGTCATGAACTACTGGGTGCCGTAGAGGAGACCTGGCAGAGCCTGAAAGATACCTTCAGCCTGAGCGTGCTGGCGAACCCTATTGAGGCCAGCAAAGGCGACGGCGAAATGGCAACAGGTGCCATGGGCGTGATGGGCGAGAAATTTGGCAGCGCGTCCGCGGCCTACAGCTACCTCATCTTTGTCCTGCTCTACATTCCGTGCATCTCCGTGATGGGAGCGATTGCCCGCGAGTCCAGCCGCGGCTGGATGGGCTTCTCCATCCTGTGGGGGTTAAACATAGCGTACTCGCTGTCGACGCTCTTTTATCAAACCGTTAATTTCAGCCAGCATCCGCGCTACAGCCTGGTCTGTATTCTCGCGGTTGTGCTGTTTAACGTGATAGTGCTCGGTTTGCTGCGGCGTGCGCGCAGCCGCGTCGACATCGACCTGCTGGCAAACCGTAAAACCGCCGCGACCTGCTGCAGCAGCCCGGCGGGCGACTGTCACTAAGGAGCAAACCATGGCATCGTTGATTCAGGTTCGTGACCTGCTGGCACTGCAAGGGCGAATGGAGGCGAAACAGCTGAGCCTCAGCCTGCATACGCCGCAGCCGATGATCGATGCCATACTGGAAAGACTGGAAGCCATGGGGAAAGCCGTGCGGATTCAGGAAGAAGCGGACGGTTGTCTCTCCGGCAGTTGTAAAAGCTGTCCGGAAGGAAAGTCCTGCCTCAGGGAGTGGTGGACGCTGCGTTAACAAAGCCGGGCATCGCTGCCCGGCTTTATCGTATTACTTGTAGACGTCCGCCGTTGCGCGTACGTTTTTGGTCTGTTTTTCTGCACTGGTGACGACATAGTACGTTCCGCCCAGCTCATCCGCTTTCTTCGACAGCTCTCTGCGAGCATCCATCGGCGCGGTGGTGTCAGACGTAGAAATCTCACCAATTTTCGTCAGATTCATGCCGGCAACTTTATCTTTTTCCAGCTCTTTTGCCGCAAAGACGCCAAATGACAGTGACCCAATAACCAGAGAAGTGACAATACCTGTAACAAGTTTCATAGCCTGACTCTCCATAGGATTGTTGTTTTGATTATCGTAGGCAGAACAACCGCAACGACATCTGGAGTATGGTTGCGGTGTGTTACTTTTTCCAGGCAGGATAGAAAATAATCAGTCGAAACGTTGACTTAACGCAATCAGCGCTGAACAAAATTCCGTCGGATGAGAGATAAACGGGGCATGTGCGGCTTTGGCAATAATCTGCGATTCACTCTCCGGCCAGAGCGAATCCAGCAGCGGAACCACTTTGCGCGGCACAATCCCGTCGAGATAACCGTAGATACGCAGGTGCGGCACCGTCAGCGCGGCCAGCGGCTCGCGCAGGTCAACCGTTTTCAGGAGCTCAAGTCCGCCGTTTAGCACCTCAACCTCCGGCATCGGCAGCGAAAGCACGGTCTGCTTCAGCGTTCGGGCATCCTTACGCGCGGTGTCAGTGCCCATTGTCTGCAATGCCAGGAACCGCTCTACGGTCCGCTGGAAATCTTCGCTCAGCTGCTGCTGGAAGCCCGCCAGCACGTCAGGCTTGATCCCCGGCCACTCTTCCTGCGCGCTAAAACAGGGCGATGACGCCACCGTCACCAGCGCTTTTACGCGTTCAGGCTGCGACAGCGCAATCTGGCTCGCCACTAGCCCGCCCAGGCTCCAGCCCAGCCAGACCGCGTTTTGCGGCGCAGCGTCCAGAACCTGCTGCGCCATTTCATCAAGCGACAACGCGCCATACCCGCGGCTGCGGCCAAAGCCGGGTAAATCCACCAGATGCAGCGTGAAATGCGAGGCAAGTTCCTCACGTATGCAATGCCATATCTCCGCATTCAGGCCCCATCCGTGCAGCAGCACAAGATGGCAATTTCCTGTCCCTACGGTCTGCCACCACAGCGTCTTCATCAGTTACTGTTCTCTTTTTTCACATGGAGGTTGCACATGCTAACAGTACCCGGCTTGTGCTGGCTATGCCAAATGCCGCTGGCGCTCAGCGGGTGGGGCGTCTGCTCCGTCTGCACGCGATCGCTGCAATGGCGTATCGGGATCTGTCCACAATGTGGTTTACCGGCCACGAACCCCTCGTTGCCCTGTGGCCGCTGCCTGAAAAAATCCCCGCCGTGGAGTGCGCTGGTGGCAGTGGATGATTATGTTCCGCCGCTGAACAGGCTGATCCACGCGCTGAAGTTTTCCGGGCAGAGCTCGCTGGCACAGCCCCTTTCCCGACTGCTGTTGCTGGCGGTTTTGCAGGCGCGACGTCACCGGGCACTGCCGAAAATTGACATGGTGGTGAATGTCCCCTTATACCGCCGTCGGCACTGGCGGCGCGGCTATAACCAGAGTGACCTGCTCTGCCGTCCCCTCGCGCGGTGGCTCGGCTGCCGGTATGAGGCCCGCGCGCTGACACGCGTTCATGCCACCGCCATCCAGCATCAGCTCAGCGCACGGCTTCGCAAAAGAAACCTCAAAAATGCCTTTCGCCTTGAATTGCCGGTCGACGGTCTCCATATCGCGATTGTGGATGATGTCGTCACCACGGGCAGTACCGTTGCTGAACTTTCCCGACTGCTTTTGCGAAGCGGCGCCGCGTCGGTTCAGGTATGGTGTCTGTGCCGTACCTTGTAGCCCTTCTTCAATGGGCGTATGATTATACCCAGGTAATTTAGTCAACTATTAGGCCAAAGCTATGATCCGTATTTCCGATTCTGCACAAGCGCACTTTGCCAAACTGCTGGCAAATCAGGAAGAAGGGACGCAGATCCGCGTGTTTGTGATTAATCCAGGCACTCCGAATGCAGAATGTGGTGTTTCTTATTGTCCTCCGGACGCTGTGGAAGCGACTGACACTGCCCTTAAATTTGAACAGCTCACCGCCTACGTTGATGAGCTGAGCGCACCGTATCTTGAAGATGCGGAGATCGACTTCGTCACCGATCAGCTGGGTTCTCAGCTGACCCTGAAAGCGCCGAACGCGAAAATGCGTAAAGTGTCTGACGATGCCCCGCTGATGGAGCGCGTTGAGTATCTGCTGCAATCCCAGATCAACCCACAGCTGGCGGGCCACGGCGGTCGTGTTTCCCTGATGGAAATCACCGACGAAGGTTTTGCCATTCTGCAGTTTGGCGGCGGCTGCAACGGCTGTTCAATGGTCGATGTGACGCTGAAAGAAGGGATCGAGAAGCAGCTGCTGAACGAGTTCCCGGAACTGAAAGGCGTGCGTGACCTGACCGAGCACCAGCGCGGCGAGCACTCTTACTACTAATTCAGTATCCGTCTGTATCGCCCGGTGGCGCTGCGCTTACCGGGCCTACAGAAATAGTGAGGTCTGATGCCCTCACCCCCGGCCCTCTCCCACGGGAGAGGGTGAAAACATTAAAAACGGTAACCTCATGGTTACCGTTTTGCGTTTACCTCCCATATGTTGACCTGCGTCTCATAATTCAAATTTAGCCTCCCAGGGTGATTCTCAATCGAGCCATGTTACCCGTATCATTCTCGTGGGCACTCAGCATCCTTATAACAGCCGACTAAACTTAATGGTTTCGAAGGCATCAGTATGAGTGCCGTTAACACTCTGTTCCCAGTTGGGACAATCGGAATTTGTCGTTGAAACAATGACGTTACCCATAACAATTCAAAGGCCAGGTAAATCATGCCATTAGTCATCGTTGCTATCGGTGTTGTGTTATTACTGCTCTTGATGATCCGTTTCAAAATGAACGGATTTATCGCTCTGGTTCTGGTGGCACTTGCAGTCGGTCTGATGCAGGGTATGCCGCTGGTTAAAGTTATCAGTTCCATCAAAGCCGGCGTCGGCGGCACGCTCGGCAGCCTGGCGCTGATCATGGGCTTCGGCGCCATGCTCGGCAAAATGCTGGCAGACTGCGGGGGCGCGCAGCGTATCGCCACCACGCTGATTGCCAAATTTGGCAAGAAGAACATCCAGTGGGCGGTGGTATTAACCGGTTTTACCGTCGGCTTCGCGCTGTTCTATGAAGTGGGCTTCGTGCTGATGCTGCCGCTGGTGTTCACCATCGCGGCTGCGGCAAACATCCCGCTGCTGTATGTCGGTGTGCCAATGGCTGCGGCGCTGTCCGTGACTCACGGCTTCCTGCCGCCGCACCCGGGCCCAACCGCTATCGCAACCATTTTCCACGCGGATATGGGTAAAACCCTGCTGTTCGGTACGATTCTGGCGATCCCAACCGTGATTCTGGCGGGCCCGGTTTATGCCCGCTTCCTGAAAGGCATTGATAAGCCGATCCCGGAAGGTCTGTACAGCGCCAAAACCTTCACCGAAGAAGAGATGCCGGGCTTTGGCGTCAGCGTCTGGACCTCTCTGGTACCGGTGATCCTGATGGCGATGCGTGCCGTGGCGGAGATGATTCTGCCGAAAGGTCATGCTTTCCTGTCCGTTGCGGAATTCCTCGGTGACCCGGTCATGGCGACGCTGATTGCGGTGCTGATCGCGATGTTCACCTTCGGCCTTAACCGCGGTCGTTCAATGGATCAGATCAACGACACGCTGACCTCTTCCATCAAAATCATTGCCATGATGCTCCTGATCATCGGCGGCGGCGGCGCATTCAAGCAGGTTCTGGTCGACAGCGGCG
Organism: Enterobacter cloacae complex sp. S3; assembly: GCF_014930495.1. Classification (NCBI taxonomy): domain Bacteria; kingdom Pseudomonadati; phylum Pseudomonadota; class Gammaproteobacteria; order Enterobacterales; family Enterobacteriaceae; genus Enterobacter; species Enterobacter cloacae complex sp. S3. Next base: position 61,421 of record NZ_JADBRD010000023.1, read on the forward strand.
TGGACAAATACATCGCTGCCATGATGCATGAAACCAACGTGTCGCCGCTCCTGATGGCCTGGTCTATTGCCGCGGTTCTGCGTATTGCGCTGGGTTCTGCGACCGTTGCGGCGATCACCGCGGGCGGTATCGTTGCCCCGCTGATTGCGACCACGGGTGTTAGCCCTGAGCTGATGGTTATCGCCGTCGGTTCCGGTAGCGTGATTTTCTCTCACGTTAACGATCCTGGCTTCTGGCTGTTCAAGGAGTACTTCAACCTGACGATCGGTGAAACCATCAAGTCCTGGTCCGCGCTGGAAACCATTATTTCGGTGTGCGGTCTGGTCGGGGTACTGCTGTTGAATATGGTGGTTTGATGTAAAAAAGCCGGGTGGCGCTGACGCTTACCCGGCCTACATTCTATTCCCTCTCCCTCCGGGAGAGGGTTAGGGTGAAACTACCGCTTCTTGCCCACCGCCCTTCTGCGTTTGTCCAAATCCTTAATCAGCTTGTTCACCCCGTCATCGGCAAACATCTTCTCAAGCGATGTGGACAGCTTGCGACGCCAGTTTTTGTACTGATAGCTGGTGCCCGGAATGTTCACCGGCTCCGCCATATCAATCCAGTCTTCCGGCTGCAGACCCAGCAGGGCGCTGTTGCTGTCGGCAATATAGCGCTGCAAGCCGCGATTGAGGGTAGCGGTCATCGACATCAATGACGCCTTATGTCCGGCACGTTTCGGCAGACAGCCCTGCTTGTGCAGCGCATCCAGCAGCCCCTGTTTGGAGAGCTCGCGATCCTGATACAGGCCGCGCAAAACCTCTTCATCTGGATACAGTCCCAGCGTTTTGCCGAGCGTCAGATCGCCGCTTTCCCAATAGCCACGAAGCGTAGGAAGGTCATGCGTCGTCGCGACTGCCATTGACTGTTCAGGGTACGCTTTCGGCGCGCGGAAGGTTTTCTCATGGTCGTTTTCAAAATAGAGCACTTTATAGGAGTAGACGCCGCTATCGCGGAGCTTGCTGACAATTTCCACCGGCACGGTACCGAGATCTTCACCGATCACCATGCACTGGTGGCGTTTACTTTCCAGGGCCAGGATCGACAGCAGATCGTCAACCGGATACTGCACGTACGCCCCGTGATCGGCCGTTTCACCGTACGGGATCCACCACAGACGCAGCACGGACATCACGTGGTCGATACGCAGCGCGCCGCAGTTCTGCATGTTCGCGCGCAGCAGGTCGATGAACGGCTCGTAGGCGCGCGACGCCATGACGTGCGGATCCATCGGCGGTAATCCCCAGTTCTGACCGAGCGGACCAAGAATATCCGGCGGCGCGCCGACGGAAGCTTTCAGACAGTAAAGCTCACGGTCGCACCAGGTTTCCGCGCCGCCCTCTGCCACGCCGACGGCCAGATCGCGATACAGGCCGATCGGCATCTTATAGCCCTGGCTCACCTGCCAGCAGGCGGCAAACTGGCTGTACGCCAGCCACTGCAGCCACAGGTAGAAGTCCACTTCATCGGCATATTTTTTACAGAACGCTTTTACTTCAGGCGTGTCGACGGACTGATACGCTTCCGGCCAGACCGGCCAACCCCAGCGCATTTCGTCCTCCTTCACCTGATACGCGTGCAGTGCATCAAACGCCGCCTGCCAGTACAGGCTCTCGCCCTCCTGCGTTACAAACTGGCGGAACGCGGCCATCTGCTCGTCATCGCGCTGCGAAAAGCCTTTCCACGCCAGACGCAGCGCGGCCATTTTCAGCGCCGTGACGGTGGAATAGTCCACCCAGTCCGCGTCGCGCGCCTGCTTCAGGGCCTGCTGCGTGGTGCTGAGTTTCCACCACGCCTGCGCCTCTTTGCTGTTTTTGAAGTCATCTAACGCGTTAACGTCGATATAAATCACGTTCAGCCAGCGACGGGACGACGGGCTGTACGGGCTGGCGCTCTCCGGGTTGGCCGGATAGAGCGCGTGGATCGGGTTGAGCCCGATAAACGCGCCGCCGCGCTCGCCCACATCCGCCAGCATCTTTTTCAGATCGCCAAAATCACCGATGCCCCAGTTGCTGTCGGATCGCAGCGTATAGAGCTGCACGCAGGCGCCCCACAGTTTTTTACCTTCGAGCAACGCCTGCGGCTCGTAGCAGCGTTTTGGCGCGACGATCACCCGGCAGTGGAAACGACGATCGTCCTGGGTGAGCGTTAAGGTGTGATACCCCTCCGGCAGCTTCGCCGGAAGGTTTAACGTTTTGCCGCCGGTGGCGTGGCCTTTGTGCTGATGCCCCTCTTCGGTGGTAAGCAGCCAGCTAAACTCGCCGCGCCCCTCCACCGCCAGCGGCATCTTTTTGCCTGCGGTGAACACCTTCACGTTCGGCACCGGCGCAACCGACGCTTTCGCGTCGGCTTTGTGCATGGCATCCAGCAAACGTCTTTTGGTGTCGGCGCCAATAGACTGCGGTTTGCCGTGCGCATTAATGTAACTGAGGCTGATCCCCGCCGCCTGCGCGGCGCTGTCCAGACGTTTACTCTCCATCGCGCTTCCTTAGCGTTTTGCCTGCCAGATACGGGCCTGATAATCACGGATTGAACGGTCAGAGCTGAACATACCGCAGCGGGCGGTGTTCAGAATGCACGCGCGGGTCCAGGCTTCCTGGTCGCGATACAGCACGTCGACCTGCTTTTGCGCTTCAACGTAGGCCGTGAAGTCCGCCATCACCAGATACGGGTCACCGCCGTGTTTGTCCATGCTGTGCAGCATCTGGTCAAACGCGTGCTTGTCGCCGTCGCTGTATTTACCGCTTTCCAGCTCCTTCAGCACCGCGTCGAGCACTTTGTCTTTCTTACGCCATTTCACCGGGTCATAGCCTTTGGCCTTGATGGCCTTCACCTCTTCCACGGTGTGGCCGAAGATAAAGATATTCTCTTCCCCGACCTTCTCGGCGATTTCGACGTTTGCCCCGTCGAGCGTACCGACGGTCAGCGCGCCGTTCAGCGCCAGCTTCATGTTGCCGGTACCGGACGCTTCTTTACCTGCCGTCGAGATCTGCTCGGAAATATCCGCCGCCGGGATCAGCATTTCAGCCGCCGAGACGCAGTAATCCGGCAGGAACACCACCTTCAGCTTGTCGCCCACTTTCGGATCGCTGTTGATCGCCGCCGCCACTTTATTGATGGCGAGGATAATGTTTTTCGCCAGGTAATAGCCCGGTGCCGCTTTCGCACCGAACAGGAACACGCGCGGCACGCGGTCGGCCTGCGGGTTCTCGCGGATCTCTTTGTACAGCGCCAGAATATGCAGCAGGTTCAGGTGCTGGCGTTTGTACTCGTGCAGACGTTTGATCTGGATATCGAAAATGGCATTCGGGTTGATCTCAATGCCGGTACGCACTTTCACAAACTCCGCCAGGCGAACCTTGTTCTCCAGCTTGATCGCGCGGTACTGCTCGCGGAATTTCGCGTCGTCAGCCTGTTTTTCCAGGTTGATGAGCTGGTCCAGATCGTTGGCCCACTCTTTCTTCAGGGTCTTATCCAGCAGACCGGCCAGCAGCGGGTTGCACTGCTTGATCCAGCGACGCGGCGTGATGCCGTTGGTCACGTTGTGGAATTTGGTCGGCCAAAGCTGGTGGTATTCCGGGAAGAGATCTTTGACCACCAGATCCGAGTGCAGCGCCGCCACGCCGTTCACCGCAAAGCCGCTGACCACGCACATGTTCGCCATGCGCACCTGCTTGTCATGCACAACCGCCAGCTTCGCCCAGACCGCTTTGTTGCCTGGCCAGGTTTTATCCACCAGGGTTTTAAACTGGTCGTTAATCTTGTTGATGATCTGCATGTGGCGCGGCAGCAGCGTTTTCACCAGCTTCTCATCCCAGCACTCGAGCGCTTCTGGCATCAGGGTGTGGTTGGTGTAGGCAAAGGTACGGCTGGTGATGGCCCAGGCGTCATCCCAGCTCAGCTGGTGCTCGTCGATCAGCACGCGCAGCAGTTCTGGGATCGCAATCGTCGGGTGCGTGTCGTTGAGCTGAATCACTTCGAAGTCCGGCAGCTGCGCCAGCTTGCGGCCCGCCAGATGATGGCGACGCAGAATGTCCGCCACGGAGCAGGCGCACTGGAAGTACTGCTGCATCAGGCGCAGCTTTTTACCGGCCAGGTGGTTGTCGTTCGGGTAGAGGACTTTGGTCAGCTTCTCGGCGTCGATGCCCTGCTGCTCGGCGCGCAGGAAATCGCCGTCGTTGAATTTGGTCAGGTTAAACGGATGCGCGTGCTTCGCCTGCCACAGACGCAGCGGCTGCGCCACGCCGTTACGGTAGCCGAGCACCGGCAGATCCCAGGCTTCACCGGTAATGGTGAACGCCGGTTCCCAGAGCCCCTGCTTTGTCACTTTCCCGCCAATACCGACCTGCACATCCAGCTGCGCGTTGTGGCGGAACCACGGATAGGTATTGCGATGCCAGTCGTCCGGCGCTTCCATCTGATGGCCATCGGCAAACGACTGACGGAACAAGCCATACTGATAGTTCAGGCCATAGCCAATTGCCGACTGGCCGACGGTCGCCATGGAGTCGAGGAAACAGGCTGCCAGACGTCCCAGACCGCCGTTGCCCAGCGCCGGGTCAATCTCTTCTTCCAGCAGGTCGGTCAGGTTAATGTCGTGTTCTTTAAGGACGTCACCAACGTCCTGATACCAGCCGAGGTTCAACAGGTTGTTGCCCGTCAGGCGGCCAATCAGGAATTCCATTGAAATGTAGTTTACATGGCGCTGGTTCTTCACCGGCTTTGCCAAAGGTTGAGCATCCAGCTGTTCTGCGAGCGCACCGCTCACTGCCTGCCACCACTGGTGAGGCGTCATCTCGTTTGCAGCATGAAGGCCAAAACGCTGCCACTGACGCGTCAGGGCAGCCTGGAATTGAGCTTTGTTGAAGGTAGGCTGTGACATAGGGGATCGGCATCCTTTAGAAAGAAAACACAAGTTGGCGCTAGTGTGCCTGGCTCATTTCCCCTCTTCCTCCTCCTGTGGGGGATTAGACAGGGAGGAGTAGCGGGGATGAGCATAAAAGTGTGATCGAGGCCACTCTCAGAGCATAGTTCGAGTGTGCCCGGAAGATAAAAAAGTAACCGGGGAGAATGTCAAAGAAATGAAATGCGGTTTCGGGTGAAATTAATCCGTTCTGAAATGATTACTTACGTAGAATAATAATTTAGCCATCGGGACACATCTCAAAAGACTATTACTCTCACTCAACTTTACCCGCACTTTATTAAATTTGACGTCACTATACCTTTCTGAAACCAGTTTCAGCGCAGCGGCAATGTATACAGACAAACCAGCAGTGACGCGGCGTTACGGCCCTTTCGAGAAAGTTCCAACATTTGCCTGAATGTTTTGTGACAGAGTGCAAATTCAGAACCACAAAACCCAGACATAACTTGCAATAGTTCTCTTTCTGTTCGACCTTATATCGTATTAATTACGAAGCGCAAAAAAAATAAAATCTCTCGTTCCCCACAGTGAAGTGAAACCTATGTTGATTCCGTCTAAATTAAGTCGCCCGGTTCGTCTTGACCATACAGTGGTCCGCGAGCGTCTGTTGGCTAAACTTTCCGGCGCGCATAATTTCCGACTGGCGCTGGTTACGAGCCCTGCAGGCTATGGAAAAACAACGCTCATTTCGCAATGGGCCGCGGGTAAAAGCGATCTTGGCTGGTACTCCCTCGACGGGGGCGATAACCAGCAGGAGCGTTTTGCCAGCTATCTGATTGCCGCCATACAGCAAGCCACCCATGGACACTGCGTCGCCAGTGAGGTGATGGTGCAAAAGCGCCAGTACGCCAGCCTTTCCTCCCTTTTCTCTCAGCTGTTTATCGAACTGGCCGAATGGCATCGTCCGCTTTACGTGGTGATCGACGATTACCATCTCATCACGAATCCGGTGATTCATGAATCGATGCGTTTCTTCCTGCGCCATCAGCCGGAAAACCTGACTTTAGTGGTGCTGTCACGCAACCTGCCGCAGTTGGGTATTGCCAACCTGCGCGTGCGCGATCAGCTTCTGGAAGTGGGCAGCCAGCAGCTGGCCTTTACCCACCAGGAAGCGAAACAGTTCTTTGACTGCCGCCTGACATCACCGATTGAGGCCGCCGAAAGCAGCCGTCTGTGTGATGACGTTGCCGGCTGGGCCACGGCGCTGCAGCTTATCGCGCTCTCTGCCCGACAAAACAACAGTCCGGCGCATCAGTCTGCCCGGCGTCTGGCGGGCATCAACGCCAGTCACCTTTCCGACTATCTGGTGGATGAGGTGCTGGACAGCGTCGATCCCTCGACGCGTAATTTCCTGCTGAAAAGCTCGCTGCTGCGTTCCATGAACGATGCGCTTATCGTGCGCGTGACGGGCTGTGAAAACGGTCAGCTGCAGCTCGAAGAGATTGAACGTCAGGGCCTTTTCCTGACGCGCATGGACGATCCCGGCGAGTGGTTTAGCTATCACCCGCTGTTTGGCAGCTTCCTGCGCCAGCGCTGTCAGTGGGAACTGGCGGTTGAACTGCCGGAGATCCACCGCGCCGCTGCCGAAAGCTGGATGGCGCAAGGCTTCCCGAGCGAGGCCATCCACCACGCGCTGGCCGCCGGTGATGCCAGCATGCTGCGCGATATCCTCCTCAACCATGCGTGGGGCCTGTTTAACCACAGCGAACTAACGCTGCTGGAAGAGTCTCTCAAAGCCCTGCCGTGGGAAAGCCTGCTGGAGAACCCGCGTCTGGTGCTGCTGCAGGCCTGGCTGATGCAGAGCCAGCACCGCTACAGTGAAGTGAACACCCTGCTGGCGCGCGCCGAGCAGGAGATGGAAAGCGAAATGGATACCACCCTGCACGGCGAGTTCGACGCGCTGCGCGCTCAGGTGGCCATTAACGACGGCGACCCGGACGAAGCTGAACGGCTGGCGATGGTCGCGCTGGATGAACTGCCGCTGGCTAACTTCTACAGCCGCATCGTGGCGACCTCTGTGCACGGTGAAGTGCTGCACTGCAAAGGCGACCTCACCCGTTCCCTTTCACTGATGCAGCAAACCGAACAGATGGCGCGTCGACATGATGTCTGGCATTACGCGCTGTGGAGCCTGATCCAACAGAGCGAGATTTTATTCGCGCAGGGGTTCCTGCAGGCCGCCTGGGAAAACCAGGAAAAAGCGTTCCAGCTGATTCGTGAACAGCACCTGGAACAGCTGCCGATGCACGAGTTCCTGTTGCGTATTCGCGCTCAGCTGCTGTGGGCATGGTCGCGTCTGGATGAAGCCGAAAGCTGCGCCCGCCAGGGTGTGGATGTCCTTTCCAGCTTCCAGCCTCAGCAGCAGCTGCAGTGTCTGGCGCTGCTGGTACAGTGCTCGCTGGCACGCGGCGATCTCGATAACGCCCGCAACCATCTGAACCGCCTGGAGAACCTGCTCGGCAACGGTCAGTATCACAGCGACTGGGTCTCAAACGCCGATAAGGTCCGGGTGATTTACTGGCAGATGACCGGCGATAAAAAATCCGCCGCCAACTGGCTGCGTCAGACGCCAAAACCCGAATTTGCGAACAACCACTTCCTGCAGAGCCAGTGGCGGAACATTGCCCGCGCGCAGATCCTGCTCGGTGAATTAGAGCCCGCAGAGATTGTGCTGGAAGAGCTGAACGAGAACGCGCGCAGCCTGCGTCTGATGAGCGACCTGAACCGCAACCTGCTGCTGCTGAACCAGCTTTACTGGCAGGCGGGTCGTAAAAACGATGCCCAGCGCGTGCTGCTGGAAGCGCTGCAGCTGGCTAACCGCACCGGCTTTATCAGCCACTTTGTGATTGAAGGTGAAGTGATGGCGCAGCAGCTGCGTCAGCTTATTCAGCTCAACACGCTGCCGGAGCTGGATCAGCATCGCGCTCAGCGCATTCTGCGCGAGATTAACCAGCATCATCGGCACAAGTTCGCGCATTTTGATGAGAACTTTGTTGAGCGCCTGCTGAACCACCCGGAAGTGCCGGAGCTTATCCGTACCAGTCCGCTCACCCAGCGCGAATGGCAGGTTCTGGGTCTGATCTATTCAGGCTACAGCAACGAGCAGATTGCCGGTGAGCTTGCGGTGGCGGCGACCACCATCAAAACGCATATCCGCAATCTGTATCAGAAGCTGGGCGTGGCGCATCGTCAGGATGCGGTGCAGCATGCGCAGCAGCTGTTGAAGATGATGGGGTATGGCGTGTAGGACCTCTGCGGTCTGGTGCCCTCACCCCGGCCCTCTCCCACAGGGAGAGGGAGAACGGCTTTTCAACACAACTCTAACTGCAAATTATTATCTTTAATCACCTGCATCACGCCCGCCGGCGGCATCACGTCGGTATAAACAGCATCCACCATGCTGATGCTGCCCATGTTTACCATCGCATTTCGGCCAAACTTCGAATGGTCTACCACCAGCATCACGTGACGTGAGTTCTCAATAATCGCGCGCTTGGTACGCACCTCGTGATAATCAAACTCCAGCAGCGAGCCGTCGCTGTCGATGCCGCTGATCCCGAGAATGCCGAAGTCGAGGCGGAACTGAGAGATAAAATCGAGGGTCGCTTCGCCGATAATGCCGCCGTCGCGGCTGCGCAGTTCGCCGCCCGCGAGGATGATGCGGAAGTCGTCTTTCTGCATCAGGGTATTGGCCACGTTCAGGTTGTTCGTGACCACGCGCAGGTTCTCGTGATCCAGCAGCGCATGGGCGACCGCTTCCGGCGTGGTGCCGATATCAATAAACAGCGTCGCCCCGTTCGGGATCTGGCTGGCGACCTTGCGGGCAATGCGCTCTTTCTCTGCCGTCTGCGTGGCTTTACGGTCATGCCAGGAGGTATTGACCGAACTGGACGGTAGCGCCGCCCCGCCGTGGTGGCGAAGAATGCGGTTCTGATCGGCCAGGTCGTTCAGGTCACGACGGATGGTTTGCGGGCTGACGGCAAACTGCTCCACCAGCTCTTCGGTGCTAACGTATCCCTGTTTTTTTACCAGTTCGATAATAGCGTCATGACGTTGTGTTTGTTTCATCAATTATCCCTGAGAATTATGTTCGTTTTCGCGCATGGAGCGTGTCGGCAAAGGCCATCGCCAGCCCCACGGCCAGCCCGGCGACGTGCGCACCGTTGGCAATAGACATACCAAACAGATCAAACCATCCGGCAATAAGCCATATTAACGCAAAGATTATTAATCCGCGCTGCAGATAGATGCCGCTTTCCGGATCGCGCTCCCCGCGAAGCCAGACATAGCCCATCAGGGCATACACGACGCCCGACAGCCCGCCGAACCACGGCCCGCTGAACTTGTGCTGCACATAGCCGCTCAGCAGGGCGCTGATAAGGGTGATAACGATCAGCTTGCCGCTGCCCAGACGCTTTTCAACAGCGCCGCCGAGATACCACCACCAGAGCAGGTTGAAGAGGATATGCATCACCGAGAAGTGCATCAGCGCGTGGCTAAAGTAGCGCCAGACGTCAAACTCAAGAGACGGGTCATAGGGCCAGGCCAGGGCAATCATCACGCTCTGGTCGCCCACCACGTTCATAATGATGAAAACGATAATGCAGGCCGCCATCAGCAGCAGCGTAAACGGGCCGGCGCGCTCGCGGATGGTGGCGAGGAAGGGAAAACGGCTGTAGTGCAGTCCGCTGTCGGTCTGCCCGGACTGCCAGCTGGCCGCCAGATAGCGCGGGTCGCCGGGGTTCTCAAGAAAACGCGCCAGCTCTTCGTTTACGCGCGCGGCCTGGCTCTCGTCGGCCAGCCAGACGTCGGTCTGCGTATGTTGCTGAATGGTCAGAATAACGCCCTGCGTCGCCATATAGTCGACAAACGCCTGGGCGACGCGCGGGTTGGTAAAAGAGGTGATCATCAACATGGGCAGCGGTCGCTTATTTCCACACAAAAGGGGACAGTATAGCGGGATCAGCGCTCAAAAGCGTATTCCACTTCTGCCGGGAAATGACGATGCCAGGCATCGAAGCCGCCGTCGACGCTATACACCGCGTCGTAGCCCTGCTGAAGCAGATACTGCGCCGCGCCTTTGCTGCTGTTGCCGTGGTAGCACATGACCATCACCGGCGTCTCGAAGTCGTTATCGCGCATAAACGCGCCCAGCGTGTCGTTAGTGAGATGAAACGCGCCCGGCGTGTGGCCCATCGCAAAACTCTGCGGATCGCGGATGTCCACCAGCACCGCTTTTCCCTGGTGCATCTTCTGGTGGGCTTCTTCTACGTTAATACATTCAAACTGATCCATGGTGTTCTCTTTCGCTTATTCAGGTTTTATGCCGCCTGCTGACCCTCACCCCTGCCCTCTCCCTAAAAGGGAGAGGGAGCAAACCATCCCCTCGCCCCTCTGGGGAGAGGGTTAGGGTGAGGGGAGAGAGCATCAGACCGCACTATTTTACCCCGTAGTGTACGTCCTGGCGGCGGGTAAACGCCATTATGTTATCCATATCACTCTAAATTGTTTTTTTGATGTTACCAAAAGCGCGTTCCTTTGCTATTATGAGCGATATCGAACATTTCTGAGCTTTAACGAAAGTGCATGAGGGTGTTATGGAAACCAAAGATCTGATTGTGATAGGCGGTGGCATCAACGGTGCCGGTATTGCGGTCGATGCCGCAGGACGCGGTTTATCCGTACTGATGCTGGAAGCTAACGATCTCGCCTGCGCGACGTCGTCCGCCAGCTCCAAACTGATTCACGGTGGCCTGCGCTACCTGGAACACTACGAATTCCGCCTGGTCAGCGAAGCGCTGGCCGAACGTGAAGTGCTGTTGAAAATGGCCCCGCATCTGGCGATTCCGATGCGCTTCCGCCTGCCCCATCGCCCGCATCTGCGTCCGGCGTGGATGATTCGAATCGGTCTGTTTATGTACGATCATCTGGGTAAACGCACCAGCCTCCCGGGTTCGAAAGGTTTGCGTTTTGGCTCAGAATCGGTCCTTAAGCCTGAAATCGTGCGCGGTTTCGAATATTCCGACTGCTGGGTGGACGATGCGCGTCTGGTGCTGGCGAATGCGCAGATGGTCGAGAAGAAAGGTGGCGAGGTGAAAACCCGTACCCGTGCGACCTCTGCCCGTCGTGAAAACGGCCTGTGGATTGTAGAAGCGGAAGACATCGATACCGGCGAGAAATTCAGCTGGAAAGCGCGCGGTCTGGTGAACGCCACCGGCCCGTGGGTGAAGCAGTTCTTCGACGACGGCATGCATCTGCCTTCGCCGTACGGCATTCGCCTGATCAAGGGCAGCCACATTGTGGTGCCGCGCGTGCATACGCAGAAGCAAGCCTACATTCTGCAGAACGAAGACAAGCGCATCGTGTTTGTGATCCCGTGGATGGACGAGTTCTCGATCATCGGTACCACCGACGTGGAGTACAAAGGCGATCCGAAGAACGTCGAGATCGACGAGAGCGAAGTGAACTACCTGCTCAAAGTGTATAACGCGCACTTCAGGAAGCAGCTGTCACGCGACGACGTGGTCTGGACCTACTCCGGCGTGCGTCCGCTGTGCGATGACGAGTCTGACTCACCGCAGGCGATTACCCGCGACTACACGCTCGATATTCACGACGTTGACGGTCAGGCGCCGCTGCTTTCCGTGTTTGGCGGCAAGCTGACCACCTACCGCAAGCTGGCCGAGCACGCGCTGGAAAAACTGGCGCCGTACTATAAAGGCATTGGCCCGGCATGGACCAAAGGCGCGGTACTGCCCGGCGGTGATATCGGCGACAATCGCGATGATTACGCCGCGAAGCTGCGCCGTCGCTTCCCGTTCATCACCGAAGGGATGGCGCGCCACTATGCCCGCACCTACGGCAGCAATACCGAGCTTTTCCTGGCCGACGCGAAGGACATTGCGGATCTGGGCGAACATTTCGGCCACGAGCTGTACGAAGCCGAGCTGCGCTACCTGGTTGAGCACGAGTGGGTTCGTCGTCTGGATGATGCTATCTGGCGTCGTACCAAAGAAGGGATGTGGCTCAACGCCGAGCAACAGTCTCGCGTGGCGCAGTGGTTACAGCAAAATGCGGGGAAGCGTGAGCTGTCGCTGGCGTCGTAATACGATCGGTGCGGGCTGATGCCCTCACCCTGACCCTCTCCCACAGAGAGAGGGAACAAACACTAAAAACGGCAACCGAGGTTGCCGTTTTGCTTTTACAACCTCACCGGATCAATATGCCAGATCGTCTCGGCATACTCCTTGATGGTCCTGTCGGACGAGAAATAGCCCATATTGGCGATGTTATACATCGCGGCGCTGGTCCACTTCTCCTGCTGACGGTACAGCTCGTCAACCTTATCCTGACAGTCCACGTAGCTGCGATAGTCCGCCAGCACCTGGTAGTGATCGCCAAAGTTAATCAGCGAATCGACCAGATCGCGATAGCGGCTCGGTTCATCCGGGCTAAACACGCCGGTCGCGATCTGCGTCAGCACCTGACGTAACTCTTCATCCTCTTCGTAATATTGACGCGGCGAGTAGCCTTTCCTGCGCAGCGCCTCCACCTCTTCCGTCGTATTACCGAAGATAAAGATATTTTCTTCGCCCACGTGCTCCAGCATCTCGACGTTCGCCCCGTCAAGCGTACCAATGGTCAGCGCGCCGTTGAGGGCAAACTTCATGTTACTGGTGCCGGATGCTTCCGTACCCGCCGTGGAAATCTGCTCAGAGAGATCCGCCGCCGGGATGATCATCTGCGCCAGGCTCACGCTGTAGTTCGGAATGAACACCACCTTCAGCTTGTCGCCAATGTCCGGATCCTGGTTGACTACCTTCGCCACGTCGTTGATGAGATGAATGATGTGCTTGGCCATGTAGTAGGCGGAGGCCGCCTTACCGGCGAAGATCTTCACGCGCGGCACCCATTCGGCCGTTGGATCGGCCTTAATGCGGTTGTAATGGGTGATCACGTGCAGCACGTTCATCAGCTGACGCTTGTATTCGTGGATGCGTTTGATCTGAACGTCAAACAGCGCTTTCGGGTTTGCCACCACGTTGAGGTGCATCGCCAGCCAGACCGCCAGACGCTTTTTGTTCAGCAGCTTGGCTTCGCGCACGGCTTTGTTCACCGTCGGGAAATCAATATGCTGTTCCAGCTCGCTCAGCTGGCTCAAGTCGGTACGCCAGGTACGGCCGATATTCTCGTCCAGCACCTCAGAGAGCGGCTGGTTGGCCAGCGCCAGCCAGCGGCGCGGCGTGACGCCGTTGGTCACGTTGCAGAACCGCGTCGGGAAGATTTTCGCGAAGTCCGCAAAAAGCGACTGCACCATCAGGTTCGAGTGGAGCTCGGACACGCCGTTGACCTTGTGGCTGATGACGACCGCCAGCCAGGCCATGCGCACGCGGCGCCCGTTCGATTCATCAATGATGGAAGCGCGGCTCAGCAGCCCGGTATCGTTCGGGTATTGCTCCTGCAGGGTCTTGAGGAAGTAGTCGTTAATCTCAAAGATAATCTGCAGATGGCGCGGCAGGATTTTACCGAGCATGTCTACCGGCCACGTTTCCAGCGCTTCGCTCATCAGCGTGTGGTTGGTGTAGGAGAATACCTGACAGGTCACTTCAAACGCGTCATCCCAGCTGAACTTATGCTCGTCGATCAGCAGACGCATCAGCTCCGGTATGGAAAGCACCGGGTGAGTGTCGTTAAGGTGGATCGCGGTTTTCTCCGCCAGGTTGGCGTAGGTTTTGTGCAGCTGATGGTGGCGGCTGAGGATATCCTGAATCGTCGAGGAGACGAGGAAATACTCCTGACGCAGGCGCAGCTCGCGACCGGAGTAGGTCGAGTCATCCGGGTACAGCACGCGGGACACGTTCTCGGAGTGGTTTTTGTCTTCCACCGCCGCAAAGTAGTCCCCCTGGTTGAATTTACCGAGGTTGATTTCGCTACTGGCCTGGGCGCTCCACAGGCGCAGCGTGTTGGTGGCATCGGTGTCATAGCCGGGGATAATCTGGTCGTAGGCCACGGCCAGGATCTCTTCCGTTTCTACCCAGCGGGATTTTTTGCCTTCCTGCTGGATACGTCCGCCAAAGCGCACCTTGTAGCGCGTATTGTGGCGCTTAAACTCCCACGGGTTGCCGTACTCCAGCCAGTAGTCCGGCGACTCTTTCTGGCGTCCGTCGACGATGTTCTGTTTGAACATACCGTAGTCGTAGCGAATACCGTAGCCGCGGCCCGGCAGCGCCAGCGTTGCCAGCGAGTCGAGGAAGCAGGCGGCGAGACGCCCCAGGCCGCCGTTGCCGAGGCCCGGGTCGTTCTCTTCGTCGATCAGCTCTTCTAAATCTAACCCCATCTCTTCGAGTGCGGTTTTGACGTCGTCATAAATACCGAGCGACAACAGCGCGTTGGACAGCGTGCGGCCAATCAAAAATTCCATCGACAGGTAGTAAACCTGACGCGTTTCCTGCGAGAGCTGGGCGCGGTTTGAGCGCAGCCAGCGTTCAACTAAGCGGTCACGCACCGCAAACAGGGTGGCGTTCAGCCACTCGTGCTTGTTGGCGATAACCGGATCTTTCCCGATGGTGAACATCAGCTTGTAGGCGATGGAGTGCTTTAACGCCTCAACGCTGAGCGTGGGTGAAGAGTAGCTAAATGGAGCGTTCATATCAGTAACTTCGCCTCGTTACATCAAGCGTTGATAGAGATCGCGGTATGACTGCGCCGCAACATGCCAGCTAAAGTCCATGGACATCGCCTGACGCTGAACGTAACGCCAGAGCGATGGACGGGACCACAAGACGAAAGCACGCCGAATCGCCCGAAGCAGCGACCAGGCATTACTGTCCTCAAAGACAAACCCGCTGGCGATACCGTCCGCCAGGTTTTCCAGAGAGCTATCGGATACGGTATCCGCCAGTCCGCCCGTGCGGCGCACCAGCGGCAGCGTGCCGTATTTCAGACCGTAAAGCTGCGTGAGGCCGCAGGGTTCGAAACGGCTCGGCACCAGGATGACGTCCGCGCCGCCCATGATGCGGTGCGAGAACGCTTCGTGGTAGCCAATCTGCACGCCCACCTGCCCCGGATGTTCCGCCGCGGCGGCAAGGAAGCCTTCCTGCAGCACCGGGTCGCCCGCGCCGAGCAGCGCCAGCTGTCCGCCCTGCTCCAGTAAACCGGGCAACGCCTCCAGCACCAGATCCAGCCCTTTCTGGCTGGTCAGGCGGCTGACCACCGCGAACAGCGGCACTTTATCGTTAACCTTCAGGCCCATTGCAATCTGCAGCTGGCGTTTGTTCTCCGCTTTGTCTTCCACGGAATCACGGCCATAGCGCGCCGCCAGCAGGAGATCGGTTTCCGGGCTCCAGATCTGTTCATCCACGCCGTTCAGAATGCCCGACAGGCGGCCTTCGCGGTGGCGCTGTTGCAGCAACCCTTCCATGCCGTAGCCAAACTCCGGCTGGGTGATCTCACGCGCGTAGGTTGGGCTCACGGCGGTAATATGATCGGCGTAATACAGCCCGGCTTTCAGGAACGAGATCTGCCCGTTAAATTCCAGCCCGTGCATGTTATAGAACGATAATGGCAGATCGATTTCACTCATGTGATGGGCATAGTACATCCCCTGATACGCCAGGTTATGCACGGTAAAGACCGATTTCGCCGGATGGCCGCGCGCCGCGAGATACGCCGGGGCAAGCCCGGCGTGCCAGTCGTGCGCGTGCACCACATCCGGGCGCCAGAACGGATCCAGCCCCGTCGCCATTTCTGCCCCGACCCAGCCGAGCAGCGCAAAGCGCAGCACGTTATCGGTGTAGGCGAACAGGTTCGTATCGTGATACGGGCTGCCCGGTCGATCGTATAAGTGCGGCGCGTCGATCAGGTAAATCCCTACGCCATTGTAATGTCCAAACAGCAGGGTGATGCGTCCGGCGAAGGTCTCACGGCGGGTCACCACTTTTGCATCGGGAATACCGCGCCGGATATCCGGAAAGGCGGGCAGCAGGACTCGGGTATCCACGCCTCCGGCGATTTGCGCCGCCGGTAATGCACCCAGAACATCTGCCAGACCGCCCGTTTTTAACAACGGGAACATCTCAGAACATACATGTAAAACCTGCATCATCGCTCCTGTTTGATCTGCAGCTTCCGCAACATTTCCCGTGTGACTAACACGATCCCCTCTTCCGAACGATAGAAACGACGCGCGTCTTCTTCCGCGTTCTCACCAATCACCATCCCTTCTGGAATGACGCAGGCACGATCGATAACGCAGCGACGCAGACGGCACGAGCGCCCTACCCAGACATCAGGCAGCAAGACTGCCGAATCGATATTACAGAATGAATTTATTCGCACGCGGGGGAACAGCACCGACTGCACCACCACCGAGCCTGAAATAATGCACCCGCCGGACACCAGCGAGTTCAGCGTCATACCGTGGCTGCCGGAGCGGTCCTGCACGAATTTGGCCGGCGGCAGCGATTCCATATGGGTACGAATCGGCCAGTTCTGGTCGTACATATCCAGCTCAGGCGTGACCGACGCCAGGTCGAGGTTCGCTTTCCAGTACGCTTCCAGAGTTCCCACATCGCGCCAGTAAGGTTCCGCATTGGGGTCGGACTGCACGCAGGACAGCGGGAAAGGATGTGCATAGGCCATGCCAGCTTTAGTGATTTTCGGAATGATGTCTTTACCGAAGTCGTGGCTGGAGTTTTCGTCTTTGTCATCGTCTTCCAGCAGCTCATAAAGATAATCTGCATCAAAGACATAAATCCCCATGCTGGCGAGCGATTTGGTGTCATCGCCGGGCATGGTTGGCGGGTTCGCCGGCTTTTCAACAAAGTCGATAATTTTGTCGTCGGCATCCACGTGCATCACGCCAAACGCCGTCGCTTCAGCAACGGGCACAGGCAGACACGCTACGGTGCAGCGCGCCCCTTTTTCGACGTGGTCGATGAGCATGTGGGAATAATCTTGCTTGTAGATATGGTCCCCGGCGAGGATCACGATGTAATCCGCGTTATAGCGGCGAATGATGTCGAGGTTCTGCGTCACTGCATCCGCCGTTCCGCGGTACCAGTTCTCACCGTGGACGCGTTGCTGAGCGGGAAGGAGATCGACAAACTCGTTCATCTCTTCGCTGAAGAATGACCAGCCGCGCTGGATATGCTGAACCAGCGTGTGCGACTGATACTGCGTAATGACGCCAATACGGCGAATGCCCGAGTTCAGGCAGTTGGAGAGCGCAAAGTCGATGATACGGAACTTACCACCAAAGTGAACGGCCGGTTTCGCGCGCTTGATGGTCAAATCTTTCAGACGGGTACCACGTCCACCCGCAAGTATCAGGGCAACCGTTTTTAATGGTAGCAGGCGCGCCAACATTAAGGGATCGTTCTTCTCTAATCTAACCATGACTAACTCCTTTTTTATCATCTTTGGAATACGCACACTCCGTGCGCAGGCCCGTGCCAGACAGCCATTACTACCGGATTATCCGCTCCGGCAAAGGGGGGAACAGCTCGCCATTCCCCTTCAGGTAAAACAATCTCTGCGACGTCATCCGTCGCGTTCAGCGTGACCAGCCATTTATCCGACAGCAGGATTTGCAGGCGTGGTACGCCGTGTTGCCACTCTTGCGCGCTTAACGGTTGCGCGTCTTGATTCAACCAGCGAACGTTGCCGTCACCCTCTTCCCACCAGCGGTCGGCGGTCAGCGCGGGGATCTGCTGGCGAAGATGGATCAGCGCAGCGGTAAAATGAATCAGCCCGCTGTTGGCTTCACCCCAGTCGAGCCAGGTTAACGTGTTGTCCTGGCAATACGCATTGTTGTTACCGTGCTGGCTGTGGCCGTGTTCATCGCCTGCCAGCAGCATCGGCGTGCCCTGCGACAATAAAAGCGTTGTCAGCAAAGCGTGAACGCTGGCGCGTCGCCGCTCGATGACGTCCAGGCTACCGCCTAACCCTTCTATACCATGATTAAAGCTATGGTTATTGTTAGTGCCATCGCGATTCTCTTCGCCGTTTGCCTCATTGTGTTTCTGATTGAAACAAACGCAGTCCCTGAGCGTAAAACCGTCGTGTGCCGTCAACAGATTGACGGTGGCCGACGGGCGTTTGCCGTCGCGCTTAAAGAGATCGCTTGAAGCGGCAAAGCGTCCGGCGAACTCCCCCAGCGACAGATTCCGTTCCAGCCAGAAGCGGCGCGCGGCATCGCGGTAGTGATCGTTCCACTCGGCAAACAGCGGCGGGAAATTCCCGACCTGATAACCGCCTTCCCCGATGTCCCACGGCTCGGCAATGAGCTTCACCTGCGAGAGCACCGGACAGTTTTTTATCGCCTCAAACAGCGGCGCCTGCTGGCTGAACGCTGGCGTGCGCCCCATCACGGGCGCCAGATCGAAACGAAAACCGTCGACGTGGAACGTCTCCACCCAGTATTTCAGGCATTCATAAGCAAAATGCGTGACCGCCGGATGGCTGAGGTTGAGCGTGTTACCGCAGCCGGTCCAGTTCTCATAATCGCCATCCTGCCTGATCCAATAATAGCTACGGTTATCAATTCCGCGCATGGAGAGCGTCGGACCGTCGAGATCGCTTTCAGCACTGTGGTTGAGCACGACGTCCAGAATGACCTCAATGCCCGCCGTATGGAGCGCCTTCACCGCATCGCGAAACTCGTCACGCGCCTTTTCCGGATGGGCGGCATAGCGTGGCTCAAGCGCGAACATCGCCAGCGGGTTGTAGCCCCAGTAGTTGCTTAGCCCCAGCCGCTGCAGGCGCGGCTCGCTGGCGAAATGGGCCACGGGCAACAGTTCCAGCGCGGTGATGCCGAGGTGTTTCAGGTAGGCAATCATGGTGGGATGCCCGAGCGCCTTATAGGTGCCGCGCATCTCTTTGGGGATCGACGGGTGCAGGTACGTCAGCCCTTTGACGTGGGCTTCATAAATAACGGTATTGCCCCACGGCGTCTGCGGCGGGGCATCGTCTTCCCAGTCATAAAGATCGTTTACCACCACGCTTTTTGGCGCGACGGGCGCGCTGTCGCGGTGTTCGGGCTCGCCGTAGCCCACGTGGAACAGCGGGTCGTCTTTAAATTCGCCGTCCACGCGGTGCGAGCACGGGTCAATCAACAGCTTCGCCGGGTTAAACCAGTGCCCCTGCGCCGGATCCCACGGACCATGTACGCGAAAGCCATAGTGCATGCCTGGCCGTCCTCCGGCCAGGTAGCCGTGCCAGGTATCCCCCGTGCGCTCGGGTAAATCGTAACGGTGTTCGTTACCTTCCCCATCAAACACGCACAGTTCTACCCGCTCAGCGTGAGCGGAAAAGAGGGTGAAATTGACACCCTTTCCGTCAAAACACGCGCCGAGCGGTTCGGGTTTACCTGCCGTAAGCTGCGTCATTCGCCCTCCCGCATCAGCCAGATGGTGCCAAGCGGCGGCAGCGTCAGGCTCAGGGAGTTGGGTCGCCCGTGACTTTCGATGGCATCGCTCTGGACCAGCCCGCCGTTACCGGCGTTGCTGCCGTGATAGTGCATCGAGTCGGTATTCAGGATCTCGCGCCATTTGCCCGGCTGGTTAATGCCGAAGCGGTAATGTTCGCGCGGCACCGGCGTGAAGTTGCTGGCGACGATGATTTCGTTACCCGCTTTGTCACGACGCACAAAGACAAACACCGAGCGCTCGTGGTCGTCCACCACCAGCCACTCAAAGCCGTACGGATCGAAGTCGAGCTCGTGCAGCGCTTTGTGGTGGCGGTAGGTCAGGTTCAGGTCGCGCACCAGACGCTGCACCCCGTGGTGCCAGTTGTCGCCGCCTTCCAGCAGGTGCCAGTCGAGGCTGGCGTCGTGGTTCCACTCGCGTCCCTGGGCGAACTCATTGCCCATAAACAGCAGTTTCTTGCCCGGAAAGGCAAACATCCAGCCGTAGTAGGCGCGCAGGTTGGCAAACTTCTGCCACGCGTCGCCCGGCATGCGGTCGAGAATGGATTTTTTGCCGTGCACCACTTCATCGTGCGACAGCGGCAGCATGAAGTTTTCGGTGTAGTTGTAGAGCATCCCGAACGTCAGCTTATCGTGATGATACTTACGGTGAACCGGATCCAGCTTCATGTAGTCGAGCGTGTCGTGCATCCAGCCCAGGTTCCACTTATACCAGAACCCCAGGCCGCCTGATGACGGCGGACGGGAGACGCCCGCAAAGTCGGTCGACTCTTCCGCCATGGTCACGGCACCGTCCACCTGTTCGCCGATAATGCGGTTGGTATTGCGCAGGAATTCAATCGCTTCCAGGTTTTCACGGCCGCCAAACTCGTTCGGGATCCACTCGCCCTCTTTGCGGCTGTAGTCGCGGTAGATCATCGACGCCACCGCATCGACGCGCAGGGCATCAATGCCAAACCGCTCGATCCAGTACAGGGCATTCCCGACCAGATAGTTTGCGACCTCACGGCGACCGTAGTTGTAGATCAGCGTGTTCCAGTCCTGGTGATAGCCTTCGCGCGGGTCGCTGTGCTCGTACAGCTTCGTGCCGTCAAACTCTGCCAGCGCGAAATCATCCGCAGGGAAATGTCCCGGCACCCAGTCGAGGATCACGTTCAGCCCGGCGGCGTGCGCGGCATCAATGAAATAGCGGAAGTCATCGCGCGTGCCGAAGCGGCGCGTTGGCGCATACAGCCCGGTAGGCTGATAGCCCCAGCTGCCGTCGAACGGGTGCTCGTTAACCGGCAGCAGCTCAAGGTGGGTAAAGCCCATCCATTTGGCGTAGGGCACCAGCTGGTCGGCAAGCTCACGGTAGCTCAGCCAGAAGTTGTTATCGGTATGGCGACGCCAGGAGCCAAGGTGTACCTCATAGACGGAGATCGGCGCATCAAAGCGGTTGGCCTGTTTGCGCTCCTCCGTCTGGACGACCTTCTCCGGCAGGCCGCAAATCAGCGACGCGGTATCCGGGCGCATCTGCGCTTCGAAGGCATACGGGTCGGCTTTGATGCGCAGCTTGCCGTTGGCGTCGATCATCTCGAATTTATAAAGCTGCCCGGGGTGCGCTCCGGGGATAAACAGCTCCCAGATGCCGCTTTCCCGGCGCAGGCGCATCGGGTGGCGGCGACCGTCCCAGTAGTTGAACTGGCCGACAACGGAGACGCGCTGGGCGTTAGGCGCCCACACGGAGAATCGCGTGCCGGTAATGCCGTCCATGGTATCGGCATGGGCACCCAAGGTTTCATAAGGGCGAAGATGCGTTCCTTCGGAGAGCAGCCAGGCGTCCATCTCTTTAAGCAGCGGGCCAAAGCTGTAAGGATCGTCAATCAGGTTTTGCTGACCGTGCCAGAGAACGGCGAGCTGATAGCGAAAAGGGTTTTTACGGCGGGGCATCACGCCCGAGAAGAAGCCACGGGAATCGAGGCATTCAAGATTACCGACCTTGCGGCCGGTTTTGGGTTCAATCACCCAGACTTCTGTGGCATCCGGTAACAGTGCCCGAACTTCAAGGCCATCCTCAGTTTGATGCATCCCAAGCACAGAAAAGGGGTCAGCAAAATGACCCGCAATAAGCGCATTAATCACGTCTCTATCCACACGATCGGACATGGTATTCATCCTGTTTTTTATGTCGTCCTTTTTAAGCGCTCCGGGACGACTTTTAATGTGACCTGAACGGGACAGCACAAAAATGTGCATCCATTCTGCTCCGTTCGAACCTCAGGTAAGAAATGACTCTTCCTTAAAGCATAGCCAACGCTTTAGATGACTCCTGATAAAAAATAAGACATACGCGTGTTACTCCATGTAGTACGCAAAAAAAAGGGGTGAAAATCACCCCCGGTAGTTAACAAATTATTACGCCAGCTGGCGCAGCATGCGGCGCAGCGGCTCGGCGGCGCCCCACAGGAGCTGGTCGCCGACGGTGAACGCGGAGAGGTACTCCGGCCCCATGTTCAGCTTGCGCAGACGGCCAACCGGCGTGGTCAGCGTGCCGGTAACGGCAGCCGGGGTCAGCTCGCGCATGGTGATATCGCGATCGTTTGGCACCACTTTCGCCCACGGGTTGTGCGCGGCCAGCAGCTCTTCCACGGTCGGAATAGACACATCTTTTTTCAGTTTAATGGTGAAGGCCTGGCTGTGGCAGCGCAGCGCGCCGATACGCACGCACAGACCGTCAACCGGAATGGTGTTCGCGGTCGCGAGGATTTTATTGGTCTCAGCCTGGCCCTTCCACTCTTCGCGGGTCTGGCCGTTATCCAGCTGTTTGTCGATCCATGGGATCAGACCACCGGCCAGCGGTACGCCGAAGTTGTCCACCGGCAGCTCGCCGCTGCGGGTCAGCTGAGTGACCTTACGTTCTATATCGAGGATCGCGGACGCCGGGTTTGCCAGCTCGGTTGCGACGCTCTGGTGCAGCTGGCCCATCTGGGTCAGCAGCTCGCGCATGTGACGCGCGCCGCCGCCGGACGCCGCCTGGTAGGTCGCCACGGAGACCCACTCAACCAGATCCTGCGCGAACAGGCCGCCGAGGGACATCAGCATCAGGCTGACGGTGCAGTTACCGCCGACAAAGGTTTTCACGCCGTTGTTCAGGCCGTCGGTGATGACGCCCTGGTTCACCGGGTCGAGAATGATGATGGCATCGTCTTTCATACGCAGCGAAGAGGCCGCGTCAATCCAGTAGCCCTGCCAGCCGCTTTCACGCAGCTTTGGATAGATTTCGTTGGTATAATCGCCGCCCTGGCACGTCACAATAATGTCGAGTGCCTTCAGCGCTTCCAGATCGTAAGCATCCTGCAACGTGCCTGTGGTACCACCAAAGGACGGAGCAGCCTGGCCGAGCTGGGAAGTGGAGAAGAAGACCGGGCGGATAGCGTCGAAATCGCGCTCTTCAACCATGCGTTGCATGAGTACAGAGCCGACCATACCGCGCCAGCCGATAAAACCAACGTTTTTCATAGCATTTTTTTCCTGCTGAGGGTGTGTGCTGATTGTGCAAGCCAGTATTGAACTGGGATATGCTTCACATTACAAAATGCTGCCAAAGTCGCAAGCGAAATTAATCGATGATTGCCCGGCAATCAGAAAAAGCGCTAATCATCGGAATAACACTACTAAGTATCAGGGATAATTTAAAGATGAGTGAAATCATTTCCGCGGCGGTTTTATTGATCCTGATTATGGATCCACTGGGAAATCTGCCTATCTTCATGTCGGTGCTGAAGCACACCGAGCCGAAGCGCCGCCGGGCGATCATGATCCGCGAGCTGCTCATCGCCCTGCTGGTGATGTTTATCTTCCTCTTTGCCGGTGAAAAAATTCTCGCGTTCCTGAACCTGCGCGCCGAAACCGTGTCGATTTCCGGCGGGATTATTCTGTTCCTGATTGCCATTAAGATGATTTTCCCAAGCGCGGAAGGCAGCAGCAGCGGCCTGCCCGCGGGTGAAGAGCCGTTTATCGTGCCGCTGGCGATTCCACTCGTCGCCGGGCCGACCATTCTGGCGACGCTGATGCTGCTGTCGCATCAGTATCCGAACCAGATGAGCCATCTGGTGATTGCCCTGCTGATCGCCTGGGGCGGGACGTTTATTATCCTGCTGCAGTCGTCGCTGTTCCTGCGCCTGCTGGGTGAGAAAGGGGTGAACGCGCTGGAACGCCTGATGGGGCTGATTCTGGTGATGATGGCAACGCAGATGTTCCTGGACGGGATCCGCGCGTGGATGAAAGGCTAGGTAAATGCAAAACGGCAATCAAAGATTGCCGTTTTTAGTGTTTGCACCCTCTCCCCGTGGGAGAGGGCCGGGGTGAGGGCATCAGGCCGCAGAGGACACATATTCGTCGGGTGGCGGCTTCGCCTTACCCGACCTACAGCAACGCCAGCCCATCTACCCCTTACGAATCAAATACCGGTACGGCAGCGCCTCGGTCTGCTGTGCCACCAGCTCATGCTCCATAAAGGTACAAAAGCCGGGAATATCGCGGGTCGTGGCCGGGTCGTCGGCAATAATCAACAGCGTTTCACCGGTCTGCATGTTGCGCACGGTTTTGCGTACCATCATTACCGGTTCCGGGCAGCGAAGGCCCTGGGCATCAAGAGTGTGGTCTGGGCTGGAAAACAGGTCGGTCATGGTCTTCTCGGTCTGGTAAAAACGGCTGTAGTTTACGCCCGGTTGCGATCAATGCAAACCAGGTTAACGATTGCGTAAAAACTAACCATTGCAATGTCCTGCCAAAGCAGTATCATGCTGCGGTTTTTATTGGGTTCCCTCACCCCAACGTATAAAAAGGTCACAATATGACGTCGTTTTCTGAATCACAGCGCGTAAAAGCGTTGTTCTGGCTTTCGCTTTTCCATTTGCTGGTGATCACCTCCAGCAACTATCTGGTGCAGCTCCCAATCTCCATCTTTGGTTTTCATACCACCTGGGGCGCATTCAGCTTCCCGTTTATTTTCCTCGCGACGGATTTGACCGTGCGTATCTTTGGCGCATCGCTGGCTCGCCGTATTATTTTTTCGGTCATGCTCCCGGCGCTGTTCATCTCGTACGTGGTTTCGTCACTGTTTTATATGGGAAGCTGGCAGGGCTTTGAGGCGTTAACCCACTTCAACCTGTTTGTTGCCCGTATCGCCGCGGCAAGCTTTATGGCCTACGCGCTGGGGCAGATCCTCGACGTGCATGTGTTTAACCGCCTGCGTCAAAATCATCGCTGGTGGATGGCGCCAACCGCCTCCACGCTGTTCGGTAACGTGAGCGATACGCTGGCCTTCTTCTTCATCGCCTTCTGGCGCAGCCCGGATGCGTTCATGGCCGAACACTGGATGGAAATCGCGCTGGTGGACTACTGCTTCAAGGTCCTTATCAGCATTGTGTTCTTCCTGCCGATGTACGGCGTGCTGCTCAATATGCTGCTGAAAAGGCTGGCAGATAAATCTGAAATCACGGCATTGCAGGCTGGTTAAGGGTTCGCTTTATCAGTTGTGATAAGATGAGCGAATGAGCCGTTATGGCCGTTTATCGAAAGGAAGAAGTCAATGCGCAATCTGGTTAAATATGTCGGGATTGGCCTGCTGGTTGTGGGTCTTGCAGCCTGTGATAACAGCGACACGAAAACGCCTGCTCAGGGCGCATCCGCAGAGAGCAACGCGACCGGCCAGCCGGTGAATCTGATGGATGGCAAACTCAGCTTCTCTCTGCCAGCCGATATGACCGATCAGAGCGGCAAGCTGGGCACCCAGGCGAATAACATGCACGTTTACTCCGACGCAACCGGGCAGAAAGCGGTCATTGTGATTGTGGGCGACGACACCAGCGAAGACCTGGCCGTCCTGTCCAAACGTCTGGAAGATCAGCAGCGCGGCCGCGATCCTCAGCTGCAGGTCGTGACCAATAAATCCATCGAGCTGAAAGGCCACACGCTGCAACAGCTCGACAGCATCATCTCCGCAAAAGGCCAGACCGCATACTCTTCTGTGGTGCTGGGCAAGGTCGATAACAAACTGCTGACCCTGCAGATCACCCTGCCAGCCGAAGATCAGCAGAAAGCGCAGACGGCTGCTGAAAACATCATTAACACCATCGTGATCCAGTAACGCTTCACGACGATGACGTGGCCTCCGGTGCCTGCACCGGGGGCCATTTTTTTAGCCGCCACGTCAGCAGCAGCGCAATCACCACCAGACCCGCCGCGGCAAGATAGATCACCGGAACCCCTGCCCAGGCCATCACCAGCCCCGCCAGCGGGCCGGTAATGCCTAAAGACATATCCATAAACACCGTATAGGTCGCCAGCGCCGCCCCCTGATTCTGCTGCGGCACGGCTTTTACCGCCACCACGCCCAGCGCCGGGAAGACCAGGGAAAAGCCAGCCCCCGCGAGGAATACGCCCACTTTCGCGACCCAGGGCACCATCGCAATTCCGGTCAGCAGCAGCCCGATAATCTCTATCGCAAAGCAGATCATCGCCACATTCAGCCCGCCAAGACGGTTGATGCCGTTAGGGAAAAGCAGGCGGGCGCCAACAAACGCACAGCTAAACAGGGTTAACGCAAAGGCTGCGCCGTCCCAGCCTTTGGCGTCGTAGAACAGGGTAATGAAGGTCGCAATCACGCCGAAGCCGGTGGTCGCCAGCGCCAGCGCCATGCCGTACGGCCAGACGCGCCCCAGCACCGCCCGAAACGGCAGCGGCTTGCCTTTGCTGGCCTTCACTTTCGGACGCGGCAGCGCAAAGAGGATTGCCAGCAGCGCGACCGCCATAATGGTGATGGAAAGCCCATACAGCCCGCCAGGCGCATAGCAGGCCACGCCGAGCGGCGCCCCGAGCGCCATCGCACCGTAGGTGACAATCCCGTTCCAGGAGATCACCCGGCCAATGTGCGGCGCGCCTACCACCCCCACGCCCCACAGCGTCGAGCCGGTTCCCGCCAGACTTTGCCCAATGCCCAGAATGACGCGGCCCAGGCAGAGCAGCGCCAGGCTGACCAGCGGCCAGTGGCCGGTTGCGGCAGCCAGCAGGTAGCTCAGGCCACTGAGGAAACAGCCGCACAGTCCCACCACCACGATGCTTTTTGGACCGAACGCGTCCGCGTAGCGCCCGGCATGCGGGCGGCTGAGGAGCGTGGCGAAATATTGCAGGCTAATCACCAGCCCCGCCCAGAAGGCGCTGAAGCCCATCACGTCATGGACATAGCCCGGCAGGACCGCCAGCGGCAGGCCAATGGTCAGATAGCTGGCAAAGTTGAAAATAACAACGGAAACGATGCGCAGATTGAGGCGCAGTCCGCTCAGTGCCGGTTCAGCGGCAGGTTCGGGCATGGGGTTCTACCTGGATTTTTTACAACAGTGTTTCACTATTACCACGGCGCAATAAGAAAATCAGCCCCGACTTTCAGATTAACGGTGCCAGACGAAGCGAAGCCCGGGCACTACACTTATCGGGTCATCATATTAAGGAACACGCATGATCGCTAACCCGTCCGACAAAGCAGGACTCCACATCTTATTAAAACTCGCCTGTCTGGTGGTTATCCTTGCGGGTATCCATGCTGCCGCTGACATTATTGTTCAGCTCCTGCTGGCGCTCTTTTTTGCCATCGTGCTTAATCCTCTGGTCACCTGGTTTTTACGCCGGGGCGTCAGCCGTCCGGTAGCCATCACCATCGTGGTTATTGTCATGCTGATTGGACTGACGGCGCTCTTCGGCGTGCTGGCGGCATCGCTGAGCGAATTCTCCACCATGCTGCCGCAGTACAACAAAGAGCTGACGCGTAAAATTGTCGCGCTGCAGGAGATGGTGCCATTCCTCAATCTGCATATCTCACCCGAACGGATGCTGCGCAGGATGGACTCCGAGAAGGTCATGACCTACGCCACCACCTTGATGACGGGGCTTTCCGGCGCGATGGCCAGCATTCTGCTGCTGGTCATGACCGTTGTGTTTATGCTGTTCGAAGTTCGCCACGTCCCCTATAAGCTGCGCTTTGCGCTGAACAATCCGCAAATTCACATTGCCGGATTACACCGGGCCCTGAAGGGCGTCTCCAAATATCTGGCGCTGAAAACGCTCCTGAGCGTCTGGACCGGGGTGATTGTCTGGCTGGGGCTGATGCTGATGGACGTGCAGTTCGCGCTGATGTGGGGCGTGCTGGCCTTTCTGCTGAACTACGTGCCCAATATTGGCGCGGTGCTTTCCGCCGTGCCGCCGATGATTCAGGCGTTTCTGTTTAACGGTTTCTACGAATGCATGCTGGTCGGCGCGCTGTTCCTCGTCGTGCATATGGTGCTGGGCAATATTCTTGAACCGCGCATGATGGGACACCGTCTGGGCATGTCGACGCTGGTGGTGTTTTTATCCTTACTGGTTTGGGGATGGCTGCTGGGCCCGGTCGGTATGCTGCTGTCGGTCCCCCTGACCAGCGTATGTAAAATCTGGATGGAAACCACCAAAGGCGGCAGCAAGCTGGCGATCCTGCTCGGGCCGGGGAGGCCGAAAAGCCGGTTACCCGGCTAACCGACCTACCTGTACAGGTAGGTTTAAACCGTCAGTAATACACCGTAAATTACCGCGTCCCTAATCCGTCGCGGTATTTTTATTTGCGTTAAGGCGATACTCATTCTGTTTTTAATTACGCCGCGCGCATAACGTTGAAACGCAACTCATGATTTAACGCAAATTATAAAAAATGAAATTCTTATTTATTTTCCATGTTATTATGCCCGTCTTCGCGTCAACGTAATGTAAACATTAATATTGATTAAAAAATACACCCAGCGATAACAAAAAGCCGGATGAATATTATTTGTAAAAAACACTACCTTTAATTGTTATTATTGATATGGAGTTGTTGATGAAAAAGATCGTTAAATGGTGTGCTGCTGCCGTATTCGTTGGCGCACTGGCAGGCTGTGCGCGCACCGCCCCAATTGCTCAGGTTCACTCTATTGTAAGCGCGGGCCATACTGCCGATCAGGTAAAAACGGCAATTTTGAAAGCAGGCCAAAAACGCGACTGGATCATGACGGAAACCGGCCCGGGAATGATTAAGGGGCGTCTGCAGTCACGCGATCACTCCGTCCAGGTAAGTATTCCGTACACGGCCACAAGCTATTCAATCAACTATGAAAACAGCCTTAACCTGAAAGCGGCAGACGGTAAAATTCACAAAAATTATAACCGTTGGGTAAATAACCTCGACCACGATATTCAGCTGAACCTCTCCGCTGGCGCCGCGCTGTAATATTTTTCTAAAGTCGGGCCGCGTATGGCCCGATAACCTCTTTTTATTAGCCTTAAAGGTTACGCAGGAATGTACGAAAAGGACACACTCAGCGCACTGGATGCCATTACCGAAGCGCAACGCATCGCCTTTGCCCCGATGTTATTCCAGACTGCGCTTTGTCTGCGTAACTCAGGCGTTCTCGCCTGGCTCGATAAACAAGGTAAAGCGGGGGCAAGCCTCGACGAAATAACCGAACACAGCACGCTCGGCAGCTATGGCGTCAGCGTACTGCTGGATATGGGATTAAGCGGTCGAATTGTTACCCAACAGAATGGACGTTATTTCCTGGCGAAAGTGGGCCATTTTTTACTGCACGACGAAATGACCCGCGTAAATATGGATTTCACCCAGGACGTTTGTTATCAGGGGCTATTTCACCTGGCGGACGCCCTGCAGGAGGAAAAACCTGCCGGATTAGCCGTGTTTGGCAACTGGCCAACCATCTACCCGGCGTTATCCCAATTACCTGCTCCGGCGAAAGAGAGCTGGTTCGCCTTCGATCATTACTATTCTGACGCCGCTTTTGACGCTGCGTTGCCATATATATTCGCAAGCTCGCCGACAAACTTGTACGATGTGGGCGGAAATACGGGTAAATGGTCGTTACGCTGCTGCCGCTATGACGAAAATGTTGCCGTGACGATCCTCGATCTGCCGCAGCAGATAGCGCTGGCGCAGGAAAACATCGCAAAAGCAGGTTTTTCTCATCGTATTGCATTCCATGCTGTCGATATGCTTAGCCCAGCAACATTGCCGGGTGACGCCGACGTCTGGTGGATGAGCCAGTTCCTGGATTGTTTCTCTCCGGATCAGATTGTCGCCATGCTGACGCGCGTCGCACAGGCCATGAAGCCAGGCGCACGTTTGTGCATCATGGAGCTTTTCTGGGATGCTCAGAAATTTGAAGCAGCCTCTTTCAGCCTGAATGCCACCTCGCTCTATTTCACCTGTATGGCGAATGGCAATAGCCGGTTTTACAGCGTAGAGAAGTTCTATCGCTACCTGGAGAGCGCAGGTTTCAGCGTTGAACAGCGGCTGGACAACCTTGGGGTCGGTCATACCCTGCTGATATGCACCAAACGTGAACAATAGAGCAGCTTAGCTGCCGGGTGGCCCAGTCTGCCCTTTGAATACGGTTTTTTTCGCGGACGCGCGTAGATGAAATTTTCACTGAACATTATCGACTGGCAGGCGAGAGCGCCAGGACTCAGCGATGCCACAGAGTGGCAGGCATGGGCGCGCCTGCAGCTGGCCGTTGACCCAGCGGCCCCGCTTCCCCGCCTGACCGCTTTACCCATGATGACCGCGCGCCGCCTCAATTCAGGCAGTAAGCTGGCGGTGGATATTGGTCTGGCCATGCTGCAAAACCACGCCATTGATGCCGTCGTCTATTCCAGCCGCCACGGCGAGCTGGAGCGCAACTACCGTATTCTGCATGCTCTGGCGACCGGGCAGTCCGTTTCACCCACCGACTTCGCGATGTCCGTGCACAATTCCGCGGTGGGCAATCTCACGATCACCGCACGCCAGGCCATCGTCTCGTCATCCATTTCTGCCGGGCTGGACACCTTCCAGCAGGCCCTATGTGAAGTGCTGAGCCTGCTGCATGCGGGCTATTCCCGCGTCCTGCTGGTCGATTTTGACGGCGCGCTGCCGGAATTTTACCATCCGGCGCTACCGCCGCAGATGCCCACCTGGCCCTACGCGCTGGCGCTGGTGATTGAATCCGGCAACGGATTGCAGTGTGAAACCCGCAGCGGCAGCACGGGTGAAGAACCCGCCCTGCCGCAAAGCCTGATGTTCCTGCAGCGCTATCTCAGCGAGGAACGTCAGTTTGCGGTGCCCGGCGAACGTTTGCTGTGGCAATGGACGCGCGCATGAATCGCCTGGCTGCCCGTATCAACTGGTTATGGCGTCTGGTGATGACCGGCTTCTGCTTCGCGCTGTTTGGCGTGGGCGGGCTGCTGCTATCGCTGGTCTGGTTCAACCTGCTGCTGATCGTCCAGCGCGACCGCGCCAGCCGTCGCCGCCTGGCGCGTCGCAGCATTGCGGCCAGCTTCCGCTTCTTCCTGACCGTGGCGCGCGGCCTCGGCGTACTGGACTATCGCATTCACAATCTTGACGCGCTGCGCAGCGATCGGGGTTGTCTGGTGGTGGCTAACCACCCCACGTTAATAGACTACGTGATTCTGGCGTCGGTGATGCCCGAAACCGACTGCCTGGTGAAAAGCGCGCTGCTGCGCAATCCCTTTGTCAGCGGCGTCATCCGCGCGGCGGATTACCTGATTAACAGCGAAGCCGAGCCCCTGCTCGCGGCCAGCCAGCAGCGTCTGGCTCAGGGCGACACGCTGTTAATCTTCCCGGAAGGCACGCGTACCCGGTTTGGCGAGGCTATCTCCCTCCAGCGCGGCGCGGCAAATATCGCCGTGCGCTGTAACAGCGATCTGCGGGTGGTGCTGATCCACTGTAGCGAACACCTGCTGGATAAAAAAAGCCACTGGTATGATGTACCGCCAGAAAAACCTGTTTTCACCGTGGATGTCCGCGACCGCGTGAACATCGACGAATTTTACGATGCAAATGAACAAGAACCGGCGCTGGCGGCAAGGCAGTTAAACCGGCATCTGCAGCATCGATTAACATCAGGCCTTCAATCTTTGTCAGGAATTAATGATGCAAGCGCTTTATCTTGAAATTAAGAATCTCATAATCACCACGCTGAATCTGGACGAGCTTACCGCAGAGGATATTGATACCGATGCCGCGCTGTTTGGCGATGGGCTGGGTCTGGACTCCATTGACGCGCTGGAACTGGGTCTGGCCGTGAAAAACCAGTATGGCGTGGTGCTTTCTGCCGAAAGCGAAGAGATGCGCCAGCACTTCTTTTCCGTCGCCACGCTGGCGTCCTTTATCAACGCTCAACGCGCCTGAGATGTGAACAATGACTGAACAAGAAACCATTTATCAGGAAGTCTGCGGCCTTCTGACCAAGCTCTTTGAAATCGACCCACAGGACATTACGCCCGAAGCCCGTCTTTACGAAGACCTGGAGCTGGACAGCATTGATGCGGTGGACATGATTGTTCATCTGCAGAAGAAAACGGGCAAGAAAATCAAGCCGGAAACCTTCAAGTCGGTTCGTACCGTTCAGGATGTGGTAGACGCCGTCGAACAGCTTCTGCGCGAAGAGTAAGACGTCGTGCGTGGTGGACGGACGTTCCCGGTCATCCCACTGCTGACGGGGCTGATGCTGCTGGCGTGGCCCTTCCTGATTGGATTTGGGCTAACGCACAACAGCCTGCAGTGGCTGTTGCCGGTGATGGCGCTGGTATTGCTGCTGCGGCTGCGCCAGGCGCGGCGGAACGCTGGCCCGATGCGGTATGTGGTGCAGTGCGTGGCGCTCGCGGGCATTGCGCTCTGCGCGGCAAGCTACCTGCTGAAAACCCACCAGTGGCTGCTGTTCTACCCGGTGGTCGTCAACCTTGTGATGCTGGCCGTGTTCGGCGGTTCACTGTGGACCGCGATGCCGCTGGTCGAACGGCTGGCGCGCCTGCGCGAGCCAAACCTGCCCCCGGAGGGCGTGCGCTATACCCGCAAGGTGACCCTCGTCTGGTGCGGCTTTTTCATCGGAAACGGCGCGATGGCGCTGTTCACCGTGCTCCACGGCGACATGCATCTGTGGACGCTGTGGAACGGTATGGTGGCCTACATCCTGATGGGAACGCTGATGGCGACCGAGTGGCTGGTGCGCCAGCGGGTGATAAAAAAAGAGATGCACAATGACTAATCCCCTTCCGCTGGGCCAGTGGTTAAACGCGCCCCGCCCTGACGACATGCCCGTTGCCTGGCTTGACGATCGTACCTGGACGCTGGGCCAGCTGCGCCACGACGTGACCTTGCTGGTCGACACTCTGCATCAGCAGGAAGGCGAGCGCTGGGCGCTGTGCTTTGAAAACAGCTACCTGTTTATCGTTGCGCTGCTTGCCTCGCTGCATGCCGGTAAAACGCCGGTCATCCCCGGCCATAGCCGCGTCTCGCAGCTTGAAGAACAGCAGGCGTTGTTTAGCGGCGTTCTGAGCGATCGCTCTCTCGATTTCCATGGCAAGCTGATTGTGGTGGCCTCCAGCCATCAGACCGCTCGCCGCTGGGCGCCCCTGCCGGCCATTGACGAAAGCCGCTTCGTAGAGCTGTTCACCTCCGGCTCCACAGGTACCCCGCGCCGGGTGATTAAGCACATCGTCAGCCTGGATCGCGAAGCCCGTCTGCTGGCTGACCGCTTCGGCGAGCGGCTCACCGGCTGTAGCGTTGTCGCCTCGGTCGTACCGCAACATCTGTACGGCCTGACCTTCCGCATCGTATTGCCGATGGCGCTGGGCCTGCCGCTGCATGCCGCAATGCTCTACTACGCCGAGCAGCTGGCCGCCCTTCCTCATGACCGGCATTATCTGTTCATCAGCAGCCCGGCGTTCCTGAAGCGCCTGGATACGGAACTGCCCGCGCCGCCCGTCAGAATGCTGATTTCAGCAGGGGGCATGCTGCCGTGGTGTGACGTCGCCATCACCGCTGGCTGGCTTAACATCTGCCCGGATGAAATTTATGGCAGCACCGAAACCGGCATCCTCGCCTGGCGCCATCGCCAGCAGGATAACGTCCCGTGGCTGGCCTTCCCCGGCGTTATCTTCCATCAGGAAGATGACGCCTGTCGCGTCACGTCGCCACTGATCCACGAGGCTGAAGGACTCCAGCTGGACGATATCCTGCACTTCGACAGCGAGGGGCTATTCAGCATCGCCGGTCGTCGCGGGCGGGTGGTCAAAATTGAAGAAAAGCGCATCTCGCTTAACGAGATCGAACGTCGCCTGCTGGAGCTCGACGGCATTTGCGAAGCGGCGGCGCTGCCGGTCACGCGCGGAGGCCGTCAGGGGATTGGCGCACTGCTGGTCCTGGACGAAGCGGTTCGCCAGCGCGGCTATATGCAGGATAAAAAAGCGCAGGAGTTCGCCTGGCGTCGCGCCCTGCTGCCGTGGCTTGAGCCGGTCGCCGTTCCGCGCTACTGGCGCATTGTCGATGAAATGCCGGTAAACAGTATGAACAAGCGTGTCTATGCGCAGCTAGAGGAGTTATTTCATGAAAATTCATGAAATTGAGCGCCACCAGACACAGCCGGAGAAGCTGGAAATCATTTTGCATCTCGACGCGGCGCTGTTCTGGTTTCAGGGCCATTTTGCCGTACAACCGCTGCTGCCCGGCGTTGCGCAGCTTGACTGGGTGATGCACTACGCCACGACGTTACTGGCGCCGGGCTACCGCTTTCACAGCATTCAAAACGTGAAGTTCCAGGCGCCTCTGCTGCCGGAAACCACGGTGACGCTGGTGCTTGAGTGGCATGCCGAACGTCAGATGCTGACCTTCAGCTACCAGCGTCACGCCGGGGCGGAGCGCCATACCGCCAGCAGCGGGAAAATTCGGCTATGTCAGTAACCTTCCGCCCCTGCGTGCTGATCCCGTGCTACAACCACGGCGCCATGATCGCCCGCGTGCTGTCGCGTCTCGCACCGTTCGGCCTGCCGTGCCTGGTGGTGGATGACGGCAGCGAAGCGAGCACCCGTCAGGAGCTCGAGCGCCTGGCGGCGGAGCAGCCGCAGGTAACGCTGGTCCGCCTGGCGCAAAACGCCGGAAAAGGTGCCGCGGTCATCAGGGGGCTGGAGGAGTGCGCGCGCGCGGGCTATACCCACGCCGTGCAGGTGGACGCGGACGGTCAGCACGCCATCGAAGATATTCCCAAACTGCTGGCGCTGGCGGAGTGCCACCCGGACGCGCTGATCTCCGGCCAGCCCATTTACGATGATTCCATTCCGCGCTCGCGGCTCTACGGGCGCTGGGTAACCCACGTATGGGTTTGGATTGAGACCTTATCCCTGCAGCTTAAAGACAGCATGTGCGGCTTTCGGGTCTACCCGGTCTCGCCCACGCTGCGCCTGGCAGCGCGTGAAACGCTCGGCAAACGGATGGACTTTGACACCGAAGTGATGGTCCGTCTCTACTGGCAGGGCAACACCAGCATCTTTCTGCCCACCCGCGTTACCTACCCGCATGACGGGTTGTCCCACTTCGACGCGTTAAAAGATAACGTGCGGATCTCCCTGATGCATACCCGGCTGTTCTTCGGCATGCTGCCCCGCATGCCCGGCCTGCTTTTCCGTCGACGCCGCCAGCACTGGGCGCAGCAGGATGAGGTCAAGGGCCTGTGGGGCATGCGCCTGATGCTGCGCGTCTGGAAGCTGATGGGGCGGCGGGCCTTTACCGTGCTGCTGTGGCCAACGATCGGCGTGTACTGGCTTATCGCGCGTCCGGCGCGCCAGGCCTCGCGGCAGTGGATTGAGAGAGTGAAGCAAGAGCTGCGTCAGCGGAACATGCCTGTTCCCTCAAGGCTCAACAGCTTTTTCCATTTTATGCGCTTCGGCAACGCGATGCTGGATAAAGTCGCCAGCTGGCGCGGTGAGCTGAAGTTTGATCGCGACGTGGTCTTTGCCCCCGGCGCGAGCGAAACGCTTAATATCGCGGCACCGCAGGGCAAGCTGCTGCTGGCCTCGCATCTTGGCGACGTTGAGGCCTGCCGGGCGCTGGCCCAGCTGGACGGCAGCAAAACTATCACCGCCCTGGTCTTCAGCGAAAACGCCCGGCGCTTTAAGCAAATCATGAGCGAAATGGCGCCCCAGGCGGGCGTGAATTTGATGTCGGTTACCGACATCGGCCCGGACACCGCGATTGCCATCAAAGAGAAGCTTGAGCGGGGAGAATGGGTCGCCATTGTGGGCGACCGCATCGCGGTGAATCCGCAGCGTGGCGGCGAGTGGCGCGTGATCTGGAGTCCGTTCATGGGCCAGCCAGCGCCGTTCCCACAGGGGCCGTTTATCCTGGCCTCCATCCTGCGCTGCCCGGTGGTGCTGATTTTTGCCCTGCGCCAGCAGGGTAAGCTCGTCCTGCACAGCGAACCGTTTGCCGACCCGCTGCACCTGCCGCGCGGCGAACGCCAGCAGGCGCTGCAGGAGACCGTCGATCGCTACGCGCAGCGGCTGGAGCATTACGCCCTCCTGTCGCCGCTCGACTGGTTTAATTTTTTCGATTTCTGGCATCTGCCAGAGTCCAGAGAGAAGGAGTAAAGGGTGCTGACCGATCCCCGCTTTACGACTGAAGTTGAGATCACCGTTCCGTTCCACGACGTCGATATGATGGGCGTGGTCTGGCACGGTAACTATTTCCGCTACTTTGAGATCGCCCGCGAGGCGCTGCTCAATCAGTTTGACTATGGCTATCGCCAGATGAAGGCCTCCGGCTACGTCTGGCCCGTCGTCGATACCCGGGTGAAATACCGCGATGCGGTGACCTTTGAGCAGCGTATTCGCGTCCGCGCGCACGTTGAAGAGTATGAAAACCGCCTGCGCATAGCCTATCAAATTTTCGATGCGCAGACCGGCAAACGCACCACCACCGGCTACACCATCCAGGTAGCGGTGGAAGAAGCCACCCGCGAAATGTGCTTTGTGAGCCCGGCAATACTGTTTGAACGAATGGGAGTGACGCCATGAAATGGTGGCCTTTGCTGGCGCTGATCGTCAGCCCGCTGGTCAGCGCCGTGACGCTGGATGAACTGCAGCAGCGCTTCACCGGGCAGCCTGTCGTGCGCGCGCACTTCGAGCAGGTTCGCACCATAAAAGATATGCCGCAGCCGCTGCGCTCGCAGGGCGAGATGCTGATCGCCCGCGACAGCGGCCTGCTGTGGGATCAAAAAGCGCCGTTTCCGATGACGCTCCTGCTGGACGACAAGCGGATGGTTCAGGCCATTAACGGCCAGCCGCCGCAGACCGTCACCGCCGACAATAATCCGCAGATGTTCCAGTTCAACCATCTTCTGCGGGCCCTGTTCCAGGCCGACCGCAGGGTGCTTGAAGAGAACTTCCGCATCGATTTTAAAGACCTGGGCGCGGGCCGCTGGTCGCTGGTGCTTACGCCAAAAACGACGCCGCTGGACAAGATTTTCGCCACCCTCGATCTGGGCGGCGCGACCTATCTGGAGACGATTCGCCTCAACGATAAACAGGGCGACCGTACCGATATCGCCCTTTCACGCCACCAACTGACGCCCGCCAGCCTGACCGATGACGAACGCCAACGCTTTGCCGCACCGTAAATCCCTGCGCCCGGCGCTGCTGTGGGCCACGCTATGCCTGATTCTGCTGGGCGTGCTGCTGTCGCTGCTGCCCGGCGCGCGTCTGAACAGCAGCGTGCTGGCCATGCTGCCGAAGCAGACGCTGGGGGCGATCCCGCCGGCGCTCAACGACGGGTTTATGCAGCGTCTCGACCGCCAGCTGGTCTGGCTGGTCAGCCCCGGCAAAGAGCCCGATCCGCGCGTGGCGCAGCAGTGGCTGGCGCTGCTGCAAAGCAGCGATTCGCTCAGCGAGGTCAAAGGCCCGATGGACGCCGCCGGGCAAAAGGCCTGGGGAGAGTTCTTCTGGCAGCACCGAAATGGCCTGATCGATCCCGCCACCCGCACCCGCCTGCAAAACGGCGGAGAAGCGCAGGCGCAGTGGATTTTATCTCAGCTCTATTCGGCCTTTTCCGGCGTCAGCGGCAAAGAGCTGCAAAACGATCCCCTGATGCTGATGCGCGGCTCGCAGCTCGCTCTGGCGCAAAACGGCCAGAAGCTGCGGCTGATGGACGGCTGGCTGGTCACACAGGATGAGGCGGGAAACTACTGGTATCTGCTGCACGGCGAGCTGGCGGGCTCGTCATTTGATATGCAGCAGACCCACCGGCTGGTGACGACGCTTAGCGCGCTGCAGGAGAGGCTAAAAGCGCGTTACCCCCAGGCGCAGCTGCTTTCGCGCGGGACCGTGTTCTACAGCGATTACGCCAGCCAGCAGGCCAAACGCGACGTCTCGACGCTGGGCATCGCCACCCTGCTTGGCGTGTTCCTGCTCATCGTGGCGGTGTTCCGCTCTCTGCGCCCGCTGCTGCTGAGCGTGCTCTCCATTGCCATCGGCGCGCTGGCGGGTACGGTGGTGACGCTGCTGCTCTTTGGCGAACTGCACCTGATGACGCTGGTGATGAGCATGAGCATCATCGGTATTTCAGCCGACTACACGCTCTACTACCTGACCGAACGGATGGTGCACGGCGCGGAGCATTCCCCCTGGCAAAGCCTGGCGAAAGTACGCAATGCGCTGCTGCTGGCGCTGCTGACGACCGTCGCCGCCTACCTGATTATGATGCTGGCCCCCTTCCCCGGGATCCGCCAGATGGCGGTGTTCGCCGCCGTGGGGCTGAGCGCCTCCTGCCTGACGGTGATTTTCTGGCATCCGTGGCTGTGCCGGGGATTACCGGTGCGCCCGGTTCCGCTGATGGTTATCATGCTGCGCTGGCTGGCCGCGTGGCGACGCAATAAAAAACTGTCCGTGGGTTTGCCCGTCGCGCTGGCGCTGCTCTCCGCCGTGGGGATGAGCACCCTGAGGGTGGACGACGACATCGCCCAGCTGCAGGCCCTGCCGAAAGATATTCTGGCGCAGGAGAAGGCCATTACCGCCCTGACCGGACAGAGCGTCGATCAGAAATGGTTTGTGGTTCATGGCGCCTCGCCTCAGCAAACGCTGGAGCGGCTGGAAGCCTTTACCCCGGCGCTGGCACAGGCGAAAAAAGCCGGAGAGATCGCCCGCTGGCGTACGCTGCCGCTGAACTCGCTGGCGCGCCAGAAAAGCGATCTTACGCTGCTGCACGACGCTGCCCCTGCGGTAACGAACGTGCTGAAAAGCGCCGGGCTCAGCGCCGTATCCCCGAATCTCGACGCCATGCCGGTCAGCGTGGACGCGTGGCTTAAAAGCCCGGCCAGCGAAGGCTGGCGTCTGCTCTGGCTGACCCTGCCCAATGGGGAAAGCGGCGTGCTGGTGCCGGTGGACGGCGCGAAAAACAGCGCTTACCTCGGTGAACTGGCCGCGCGCCATGACGGCGTCGTCTGGGTCGATCGCAAAGCCAGCTTTGACAGCCTGTTTGCCCTCTACCGCACGCTGCTGACGGGGCTACTCTTTGCCGCGCTGGCAGTCATTGCCTGCGGGGCGATGCTGCGCCTCGGCTGGCGTAAAGGGCTGATAAGCCTGGTGCCGTCCGTGCTGTCGCTGAGCTGCGGCCTGGCGGTGCTGGCCGCAACGGGCCACCCGGTGAATCTGTTCTCACTGCTGGCGCTGGTACTGGTGCTCGGCATTGGCATTAACTACACGCTGTTTTTCAGCAACCCGCGCGGTACGCCGCTGACCTCGATGCTGGCGATTACGCTGGCCATGATGACCACGCTGCTGACGCTGGGCATGCTCGTCTTCAGCGCCACCCAGGCCATCAGCAGCTTTGGCATCGTGCTGGTGAGCGGTATTTTTACCGCCTTCCTGCTGGCTCCGCTGGCGATGCCGGATAAGAAAGAGAGAAAACGTAAATGAACGCTTTTTACCGCGCCGTTGCGCTGGCCGCGGCGCTGCTGCTGGCGGGCTGCAGCCATTCGACCGATACCAAAGAGACGCGGCCTCAGGCCTGGCTCCAGCCGGGCACCAGAGTGACGCTGCCGCCGCCCGGCATCAGCCCGGCGGTGAGCTCCCAGCAGCTGCTGACCGGCAGCTTTAACGGACAAACGCAGTCCCTGCTGGTGATGCTCAACGCGGATGCGCATAAGGTCACGCTGGCCGGGCTCTCTTCCGTGGGCATTCGCCTGTTCCTGGCAACGTACGATGAGACCGGTATTCATACCGAGCAGTCGATCGTCGTGCCGCAGCTGCCGCCCGCCAGCCAGGTGCTGGCCGACGTGATGCTCAGCCACTGGCCGATTAGCGCCTGGCAGCCGCAGTTGCCGAAGGGCTGGACGTTAACGGACAATGGCGATCGGCGCGAGCTGCGTAACGCCAGCGGCAAGCTGGTGACGGAGATTGTCTACCTGCAGCGCAAAGGCAAGCGCGAGCCGATCAGCATCGAGCAGCACGTGTTCAAATACCACATCACCATTCAATATCTGGGTGACTGAGATGATTTATATATCCGCTGTTGGCATGGTCAACGCGCTGGGCAACTCGCCTGACGAGATTGCCGCGAACCTGACGGCAGGCGTGGCGCCGGGGATGCACGCCCGGACCGGCTGGTTGCAGGGTTTACCCGAAGCCGTTCTGGGCGGCGTGGAAGGCGAGATTCCGCACATCCCGGACGCCTTCGCCGCACACCGTACCCGCAATAACCAGCTGCTGCTGGCCGCGCTGTCGCAGATTCAGCCCGCCGTTGACGAGGCCATCGCCCGCGTCGGTCGTGACCGCGTGGCCGTGGTGCTGGGGACCAGCACCTCCGGGCTGGACGAAGGCGATGAGCACGTGCGCCACATGGCCCATGGCGAAGCGAGCACGCGCTGGCAGTATCCGCAGCAGGAGCTTGGCGATCCGTCCCGCTTCCTCGCCAGCTGGCTTCAGCTCGAAGGCCCGGCCTATACGATCTCCACGGCCTGCTCTTCCAGCGCGCGGGCGATGATCGGCGGCAAACGTCTGATTGAAGCCGGGCTGGTGGACATCGCCATTGTCGGTGGGGCCGATACCCTGAGCCGGATGCCCGTCAACGGCTTTAACAGCCTTGAATCTTTCTCCCCTACGCTCTGCGAGCCGTTTGGTCGCGACCGCCGGGGGATCACCATTGGTGAAGCCGCCGCGCTGATGGTATTGAGCCGGGAGCCCGCAGACGTGGCGCTGCTCGGAACGGGCGAATCCAGCGATGCGTACCATATTTCCGCCCCGCATCCGCAAGGTGAAGGGGCGATAAGGGCTATCGCGCAGGCGCTTAACGAAGCGGGTATGCAGCCGCAGGATATCGGCTACATCAACCTGCACGGCACGGCCACGCCGCTCAACGATCAGATTGAATCGCAGGTGATTCACGATCTCTTCGGGGAAAGCGTGCCGTGCAGCTCAACCAAACACCTTACCGGCCATACGCTGGGCGCCGCCGGCATTACCGAAGCGGCCCTGAGCTGGCTGATTCTGACGCGCGATCTGCCGTTGCCGCCGCAGGACTTCGCCCGCTACGCGCCGGACGACACGCTGGCGCCGTGCGGCCTTCTGCACCAGCGCACCGCCCTGAAAAAGCCGGTCATTTTGTCTAACTCGTTCGCGTTTGGCGGTAACAACGCCAGCATCCTGCTGGGGAGAGCCTCATGAGCTACTTATCACCCGAAGCCTATCTGCCGCACGAGGCGCCAATGATGCTGCTGGGGTCCGTTGAGAACGTTACGGACGACACGGCGGTCTGCCGCGTGGCGGTCAACGGGCAAAGCGTGCTGGCGCCGTTTCTCAACGCCGATGGCGACCTGCCGGGCTGGTACGCGCTCGAGCTGATGGCGCAGACCGTCGGCGTCTGGTCAGGCTGGCATCGCCAGCAGCAGGGGCAGGAACATATCGCGCTGGGCATGGTGCTCGGCGCGCGCGAGCTGGTCTGCGCCAGCGGGCGTTTCGCCGCAGGCCTGACGCTGGACATCACCGTTAAGCTGCTGATGCAGGACGAACGCTTCGGCAGCTTTGAATGCGCGATTTCCGCTAATGAAGAGACGCTGGCCACGGGCCGGGTCAACACCTTCCAGCCGAGCGCAGAAGAATTAACATCGCTTTTTAATCAGGGATCTAACGCATGAGTCGTTCCGTACTGGTCACCGGGGCCAGCAAAGGCATAGGGCGCGCCATCGCTCGTCAGCTTGCCGCCGACGGGTTTACCGTAGGCGTGCATTACCATCGTGATGCCGCAGGCGCGCAGGAGACGCTGGACGCCATCACGCAGGCGGGTGGCAACGGTCGTTTACTCGCCTTTGATGTGGGCAACCGCGAACAGTGCCGCGAGGTGCTGGAGCAGGAGATTGAAGCCCATGGCGCATGGTATGGCGTGGTCAGCAACGCCGGAATTACCCGTGACGGCGCCTTTCCGGCGCTGAGCGAAGACGACTGGGACAGCGTGATCCACACCAATCTCGACAGTTTTTATAACGTCATTCACCCCTGCATTATGCCGATGATTGGCACCCGTAAAGGCGGGCGCATTATCACCTTATCGTCCGTGTCCGGCGTGATGGGCAACCGCGGACAGGTGAACTACAGCGCGGCCAAAGCGGGCATTATCGGCGCCACCAAAGCGCTGGCGATTGAGCTGGCAAAACGCAAAATCACCGTCAACTGCATTGCCCCGGGGCTGATTGATACCGGCATGATTGAGATGGAAGAGGCCGCGCTGAAGGAAGCCATGTCCATCATCCCAATGAAACGGATGGGCCAGGCTGAGGAGGTCGCCGGGCTGGCAAGCTATCTGATGTCAGATATTGCGGGCTACGTTACCCGCCAGGTCATTTCCATTAACGGAGGCATGCTATGACGCGTCGCGTGGTGATTACGGGCATGGGCGGCGTGACCGCCTTTGGCGAAAGCTGGCAATCCGTTTCCAGCAGGCTGCTGGCGTATGAAAACGCGGTGCGTAAAATGCCGGAATGGCAGGTGTACGATGGCCTGCATACCCTGCTGGGCGCGCCGATCGACGATTTCACGCTGCCGGAACACTATACCCGCAAGCGTATTCGCGCCATGGGCCGCGTGTCGCTGATGTCGACCCGCGCCACCGAGCTGGCGCTGGAGCAGGCGGGGCTGATTGGCGAAGCGGTGCTCACCAACGGCCAAACCGGTATCGCCTACGGTTCTTCGACAGGCAGCACCGGTCCGGTCAGCGAATTCGCGACCATGCTCACCGAAAAGCACACCAATAACATCACCGGGACAACCTACGTCCAGATGATGCCGCACACTACGGCGGTGAATACCGGCCTGTTCTTTGGACTACGCGGCCGCGTCATCCCGACGTCGAGCGCCTGTACCTCCGGCAGCCAGGCGATTGGCTACGCCTGGGAGGCGATTCGCCACGGGTATCAGACCGTGATGATCGCGGGGGGCGCGGAAGAATTGTGTCCGTCTGAAGCGGCGGTGTTTGACACGCTGTTTGCCACCAGCCAGCGTAACGACGAACCCAAAACCACCCCTTCTCCGTTCGATACGCAGCGCGATGGTCTGGTCATTGGGGAAGGCGCAGGCACCCTGATTCTGGAAGAGCTGGAGCACGCCAGAGCGCGCGGGGCCACGATCTACGGTGAGATCGTGGGCTTTGCCACCAACTGTGACGCGGCCCATATCACCCAGCCTCAGCGTGACACCATGCAGATTTGCATGGAGCAGTCGCTGGCCATGGCGGGATTAAGCGCCCGGGATATGGGGTATATCTCCGCGCACGGTACCGCCACCGATCGCGGCGATATCGCCGAAAGTCAGGCCACTGCCGCCATCTACGGTGACAGCGTGCCGGTTTCCTCGCTGAAGAGCTATTTTGGCCACACGCTGGGTGCCTGCGGCGCGCTGGAAGCGTGGATGAGCCTGCAGATGATGCGTGAAGGCTGGTTTGCCCCGACGCTCAATTTAACGCAGCCGGATGAGCAATGCGGTGCTTTAGATTATATTATGGGGGAAGCCCGTCAGATTGACTGCGAGTATCTGCAGAGCAATAACTTCGCGTTTGGCGGCATCAACACCTCGATTATCATTAAACGCTGGGCGTAACTATGTACCAGTTTGTACTGGGAAAAATCTCCACCCTTTGCGCGGACCCGCTGGCATCAGCGCTCGCAGACAGGGCGCCTCAGGGTGCCCGACAGGCCTCCTGGCTGGCCGGGAGAACGCTGCTCGCCAGAACGTTATCCCCTCACCCGCTCCCCGACATCATTTACGGTGAGCAGGGGAAACCGGCCTTTGCGAAGGGAAATCCGCTGTGGTTCAACCTGAGCCACAGCGGTGACGATATCGCCCTGCTGATGAGCGATGAAGGTGAAGTCGGCTGCGATATCGAAGTGATTCGCCCGAGGATGAACTGGCAGGCGCTGGCTAATGCGGTTTTCAGCATGACCGAGCATGACGAGCTGGAGCGTGAAGCGCCCGAGGAACGGCTTTCCGCGTTCTGGCGTATCTGGACGCGGAAAGAAGCGATTGTGAAACAGCGTGGCGGCAGTGCCTGGCAGATTGTCAGCATCGACAGCACGGCGCAGACGCATGCGGTCAGCCAGCTACAGGTCGGCTCGCT
Organism: Enterobacter cloacae complex sp. S3; assembly: GCF_014930495.1. Classification (NCBI taxonomy): domain Bacteria; kingdom Pseudomonadati; phylum Pseudomonadota; class Gammaproteobacteria; order Enterobacterales; family Enterobacteriaceae; genus Enterobacter; species Enterobacter cloacae complex sp. S3. The sequence continues at coordinate 105,299 of NZ_JADBRD010000023.1, forward strand.
GAGCCTTGCCGTCTGCACATCGACCCCTTACACCCTGACCCACGAGTCGATTATTCACGTTGGGACGTTCGGGGCAGAAAAATCACTAACACACCCAGAATAATAAACCCGACGCCCACCAGCCCGTGCCAGGAGAAGCGTTCTCCCCAGCCGGGCAGCAGGATCGCCGCGCCCCACACCAGAATATAGCTGAGGCTCAGCAGGGCATACGCTTTGCTGAGCGCCATACGGTGCAGCGCCAGATACCAGCAGCCCATCGAGGCCACGTACCCCGTCAACCCCAGCAGCAGCGCGCCCGTGCCGGACGAGAAGTGCCACAGCGCGGAAACAAACGCCAGGATCTCACTGACCGGTGGCAATGCCTGCATGGCATTGCGCAGCAACAGCTGCGCCGCGCTGACTAACAGCACGCTGCATAAGGCCCAGAACGCTCCTTTCACAGGCTCCCTCCCAGGATAACAATCCCAATGATGATGAACCCTACTCCCAGCCAGTGATGCGCAGCAACGTGCTCACGCCAGAACGCCTTCGCCGCCAGCGTCACCCAGACAAAATTGAGGCTCAGCATAGGATACGCGATGCCGACAGGCAGGCGTTGCAGCACCACCAGCCAGACCAGCATCCCGCTGCCCAGCGCCAGCAGTGCCAGGCCAAGCCACAGCGCGATATGCGTCCCGCGCCGCCCGGCTTTCGCCGGACGGGTGGCCTGTTTCTGGCACAGCTGCCCCGCGCAGCTGAGCAGGCTTGCCAGTATCAGCCAGATCCAGGTCATCACTTCGGCAGGTACTCCAGCAAGGCCAGACGCCCCTGGATATAGAGATTGTCCGGCTGCGGTAAATTCGCCTGTGAAATATCGTCGCGTTTTGACAGCAGCATGACCAGCGACACGCGCCCCTGCTGACGATGCGCTGCCAGCCACTGCGCGAAGTCGTCCTCACTGACAAAACGATCTTTCACATCGGGATAATCCAGCCCGTAGCGCAGTTCGCCGCTCTGACCAAACAGCGTGATGTCATTACGCTTCAGCTCCCACGCCAGGCCCGCGGCCACGCCCACGTTATTGGCCAGCACGAATCGGCTTTCCTGAAGCGGCTCGCGCACGGTATCGACCAGCGACTGCGGCTGTTTGGAATCCACCACCAGGTTAGGAATGGCAAAACCAATCAGCAGTGCCAGCCCTGCGGGGCACAGTGCCGCCAGCCACCAGCGCTGCTGGCTCTGTCTGAAGGTAAACCAACCTACCGCGGCCCAGATGAGGAACGCCACCACCGCACAGAAGACTTTATACAGTTCGACCGACGTCCAGACCGGATGCTTAGACAGTCCCCACGGCGAGACCACCAGCGCCGCCACCACGCCGATAACGCCAAACGCCAGGTTAATCCCGCCGTTAATGCGTAACGCTCTGGCACCTTTTTCCGCCGCGAGGCAGGCATAGCGCGCCATCAGGATGGCCAGCGGGGCAAAGCACGGCAGGATATAGGTCGGCAACTTGCCTTTGGCGATGCTGAAGAACAGCAGCGGCATCACCACCCAACCCAGCAGATAGAACCCGCCACCCGCGTTTTGTCGGTCATTCCAGCCGAGACGAATCGCACCGGGCAAAAGCGCAAGCCACGGCAGGCTGCCAGCGATCAGGAACGGTATGTAGTACCAGAACGGGGCTTTGTGTTGCGCGTCGCTCTGGGCAAAACGCTGAATATGCTCAACCCAGAAGAAATAACGCCAGAAGTCAGGTTCACGCTGCGCAATAGCCAGCCCCCACGGCAGAACAATCAGCACACAGCTCAGGATCGCGAGCCAGCCAAAAATCAGCACCTCTTTCCAGCGCTTATGGGCGATTACCCACGGCAGCACGCCAATCACCGGTACCGCCAGCGCCAGGAAGCCTTTGGTCATCACCCCCATCCCGCAGGCCAGCCCAAGCAGCACATAGCCGCCCGCTTTTCCGGCAACGGTTTGGGCCTGTGAGGCCAGCCAGAAGCTGCACATCGCCGCCACCAGCCACAGGGTGATGATAGGATCCAGCACCGCATACGTGCCGATGCCATACACCAGGAACAGGGTCAGGAAGATAAGACCGGAGAAAATGGCGGTCCGCTTATCTCGCCAGAGACGCCATGCCATCCAGATGACCAGCAGCGCCGCTAACCCGGTGGAGAATATAGAACCGGCGCGCACGGCGAGGTTGGTGTGCCCGAACAGCAACTGCCCGATGCTGTTGATCCAGTAGCCAGCAATCGGTTTTTCAAAGTAACGCAGCCCCAGAAAATGCGGGACAACCCAGTCTCCGGATGCCAGCATTTCGCGGCTGATTTCCGCATAGCGCGTTTCATCAGGCTGCCAGAGCAGACGAATATCGACCGGAATGAGGTAGTAAACGATAAACAGTGCGAGAAGCGCTAAGCCATAACGGGCTGTTTTCATGGGACCGGACTCACGGTTTGTTGATAGCCAAGCCAGCCTTCCCGGCCAGCCATTTCATTACGGACGACTTTGCCCACAGGCAGGGTGCTGAGATCGTCCGGCAGCAGCTCGCTCAACGGACAAAATTCAATGCCCTCCTGAGCGGCCATCGTCAGCAGTTCGTCGAAATCATGCTGATACGCAATCCCTTCCACTTCGGCATGGATGGTATACACCGGCGTGCCGGCGTCACGATGGATGCGGTCCAGAATGTAGCGATTGAACTCATCCGCCTTCACCTCGCGCCCGACCACTTCATCCCAGGTGGGAAGCGTAACCGGAATTTGCACCGTTCCGTAGCGATTTTCGCCTAACAGCGGCAAAAAGGGCCCGGTTCCGCGACAGTCGCTGTTGTAGCGAAACGCAAAGGCTTCTTTGGCCTTCACGACGCGCTGATCCGCACGCCATCCCGCCACGGCGGAGCAACGCACGGGCTGACCGGTAATGGCCTCCAGCTCCAGCATCCCACGCTCGACCTCACGGGACAGGCGCGGGATATCCCAGACGCCCGCCCAGGCTTGCCAGGCATGGTGGTCCCAGGCGTGCAGACCCACCTCATGATGCTGCGCCGCCTCGCGGATAACGGCTTCATTACCCGCGCCGATACGTCTGCCGGGCCAGGCGGTGCCAGCCAGCAAAATATCCCAGCCGTAGAGGGATGCTGCGCGCGAGCGCAGCATTTTGAACAGGAATGCCGGTTTAATCAGACGCCATAAATGGCGTCCCATGTTGTCAGGCCCCACGCTGAAGAAAATGCTGGAACGCACATCGTGTTTGTTCAGCAGTTCCAGCAGTTTGGGTACGCCGTCACGCGTTCCCCTGAAGGTGTCGACATCAATGCGTAAACCGACTTTTTTCATGAGGCCTGTTCCGACAGCTCCACGGTGCGCAGGAAGAAATCGAGCGTTTCGTCAATGGTCTGCTCCATTTTCACCGTCGGCGTCCAGTTCAGGCAGCGCTTCGCGTTGCGAATGCTTGGCTTACGGTGCTCAACGTCCTGATACCCTTTGCCGTAGTAGCTGCTGCTTTCCACTTCGCGGAAGCCGGCAAACGGCGGGAACTTGTCGCGCAGCGGATGGCGCTCAAAGCTGGCCAGCAGCATCTCTGCCAGCTCGCGAATGCTCGCTTCGTTGTCCGGGTTACCGATGTTGATGATTTCACCGTTGCAGCGGTTATCTTTGTTTTCGATGATGCGGAACAGCGCTTCGATACCGTCGCTGATGTCCGTAAAGCAGCGTTTCTGTTTCCCGCCTTCGATAAGCTTAATTGGCGAGCCTTCCACCAGGTTCAGGATAAGCTGAGTGATCGCACGGGAGCTACCGATACGCGCCGCGTTGAGGTTATCCAGACGCGGGCCCATCCAGTTAAACGGACGGAACAGGGTAAAGCGCAGGCCTTCTTTCTCACCGTAGGCCCAAATCACGCGGTCCAGCAGCTGTTTGGAGACGGAATAAATCCAGCGCTGTTTGTTGATCGGCCCGACCACCAGGTTGGAGGTGTCTTCATCGAAGTTCTTATCGGTACACATGCCGTACACTTCAGACGTGGACGGGAAGATGATGCGCTTATCGTATTTCACGCAGTCGCGGATGATCTTCAGGTTCTCTTCGAAGTCCAGCTCGAACACGCGCAGCGGGTTACGGGTGTACTCGATTGGCGTGGCAATGGCGACCAGCGGCAGCACCACGTCGCATTTTTTAATGTGGTATTCAATCCACTCGGAATGGATGCTGATATCCCCTTCCACGAAGTGGAAACGCGGATTGTCGAGGAAACGGCTGATGGCGTCAGAGCCGATATCCAGACCGTAAATCTCGTAGTTATCGTCCTTGAGCAGACGTTCCGTCAGGTGGTTACCGATAAAGCCGTTCACGCCGAGGATCAGCACGCGGGTACGGCGCTTGATGGCAACCACCGGCGCGCTTGTGATCAGCGCCCCGGCCACCAGACCCAGAGACTGTGCCAGCTGCGTGCCCTGCACGTACAGGCCGTTGTCGGTTTGTCCGGTAACGATCTCCAGCGCCTGTTCACCGCAGCTTACAATCAGCGGAGAGACAGAGACGACGGTGCCCGGTTTGGCAGCCGGTATATCGTCACGCACGCGGGATTTCCAGACGATAAATTTGCTTACGCCCGCAAAGCTGTACGCGCCCGGCCACGGGTCGGTTACGGCGCGCACCAGGTTATGCAGCTGGCGGGCAGGCTTGTTCCAGTCCAGACGACCATCTTCCGGCGCGCGGCGGCCAAAGATGCTTGCCTTGCTCTCATCCTGCGCGGTCTCGCTGAAGGTGCCATTGAGGATGCCTGGAAGTGCATCACGCAGCAGCGTCTGCGCCGTTGCATTCAGCTTTTGATGCAGCTGCAGCGCCGTTTCGTCCCTATCAATAGCGACCTTCTGCTGTGCCACGATAGCGCCCGCGTCAGCACGGCGCACCATGCGGTGCAGCGTCACGCCCGTTTCCGTTTCACCGTTCACCAGCACCCAGTTCAGCGGAGCGCGGCCGCGGTAGGCGGGCAGCAGAGAACCGTGAAGATTAAAGGCGCCTTTTGCGGCCAGACCTAAGATCTCGTCAGAGAGCAGGTTGCGATAGTAGAACGAGAAGATTACGTCAGGCGCGAGCGCGCGGATGCGATCCACCCACAGCGGGTGGTTGACGTCGTCCGGCGCATAAACCGGGATCCCGCGCTCGGCGGCGATACGCGCCACTGAGCCGAAAAAGTTGTTTTCTCCAGCCGTGTCCGGATGGGTAAAGATTGCCGCAATGTCATAGCCCGCTTCCAGCAGGGCCAGCGTGCCCGTGCACCCCATATCGTGATAGGCAAATACAACAGCTTTCATGGGTGAATTTCCTCTTGAGATGCTTTGTGTTCCTGACGGACAACACGTTGAATAAAGTAGCGCGGACGCGCGCGAACATCGTTATAGATACGGCCAATGTATTCACCGAGAAGGCCCATCCCGACAAACTGGGCGCCGATGAACATAAACAGCACGGCAAAGAGCATGAAGACCCCTTCCGCCGCCCACTGCGGGCCAAAGACCAGGCGCAGCACCACCAGCAGAACGGACAACGCAAACCCGGCCACGGCGATGATGCTGCCGAACACGCTCAGCAGACGCAGCGGCGTGGTGGTCAGGCAGGTGATGAGGTCATACATCAGGTTGATGAGACGCATAAAGCTGTACTTCGATTCCCCGTGCTCGCGCTCGGCGTGCAGAACCGGAATTTCCGTTGCCTTGCGGGCAAAGGTGTTGGCGAGGATCGGAATAAAGGTGCTGCGCTCATGGCAGTGCAGCATCGCGTCGACAATATGGCGGCGGTAGGCGCGCAGCATGCAGCCGTAATCGCCCATCGCTTTACCGGTCGTGCGCTGGATAAGGCGGTTGATGGTGCGTGAGGCCAGCTTGCGGAACAGACTGTCCTGACGGTTCTGACGTACCGTGCCGACCACGTCATAGCCTTCATCGGCTTTGGCGACCAGGCGCGGGATCTCTTCCGGCGGGTTTTGCAGGTCAGCGTCCAGGGTGATGACCAGATCGCCCGTAACGTGGCTAAACCCCGCCATAATCGCCGAGTGCTGGCCGTAGTTGCGGTTGAGCAGCACGGCAACAATATGGCTGCCTTCGGCCTGCGCGGCCTCTGTCAGCATCAGCGCGGAATTATCGCTACTGCCGTCATCTACCAGCAGAATTTCATAAGCCTTGCCCATCGTGTCGCAGGCGGCGGTTGTACGACGGATCAGTTCGGGCAGGCTCTCCTGCTCGTTATAAACCGGGATTACCACGGAAACTTTTTGTACAGGCGGTGCACTGAACATATCAATGTCCTGCAAGCTGATGGAGTGCGGTAATGACGCGGGTTGTGTCGTCATGAGTCATGTCCGGGAAAAGAGGGAGAGAACAAATACGCGCGCTATTCCATTCAGAATTCGGGAGCGATACATCAGGAAAACGCTCGCGGTAGTATTTTTGGGTGTGCGCCGCGCGGAAGTGGAGGCCGGTACCGATGCCTTTCTCTTTCAGCGCCGCCATCAGGTTGTCGCGGGAAATTCCGCAGCGCGCTTCGTCAACGCGAATAATAAACAGGTGCCAGGCGTGCACGTGCGGCCATGACGGAATGGTGAGCGGCTGGAACGGCGTATCGGCAAGCTCACGCAGGTAGCGTTCAGCAATTTCCTGGCGGCGTCTGTTGGCCTCTTTCAGCTTGCCTAACTGCACCAGCGCCAGCGCGGCGTTGATGTCCGCCAGGTTGTATTTATAGCCCGGCGCGATCACTTCCGCCTGCGGCGCGCGGCCGTGCGTCTGGCGGTCATAGGCATCTACGCCCAGGCCATGGAATTTCAGGCTGCGGATCCGCTGCGCCAGCTGGGCATTATCCGTGACGACTAAGCCGCCTTCCGCGCAGGTCATATTTTTAATGGCGTGGAAGGAAAAAATCGCGGTCCCTTTCCATCCCACATGACGGTTCTTGTAGTAGGTTCCGGCGGCATGGGCCGCATCTTCAATAACCGGAATACCGTGACGTTCACCGATGGCATGAATGGCGTCGATTTCACACGGCGCGCCAGCATAATGAACGGGAATAATGGCTTTGGTACGCGGGGTAATGGCGGCTTCAACGGCTTCTGGCGTCACCATTAACGTATCTTTGTCCACATCAATCATGACCGGTGTAGCACCCAGCAACACGATCATATTCAGCGTGGATACCCAGGTCTGGGAAGGGGTAATGACTTCATCGCCCGGGCCAATATCCAGCGCCATCAACGTGACGTGCATACCCGCGGTGGCTGAACAGACGGCAATCGCATGCTGATTCCCGGTAAGCTGACAGAATGCCTCTTCAAGTTCCTGATTCTTTGGCCCAGTGGTGATCCAGCCCGACATCAAAACGTCCTGAAGCGCCGCAATTTCCTCAGCGCCCATCGACGGCCGCGAAAAAGGCAGAAAATCACTCATTATTAATTTCCTTGCAATAAAAATGGCATGTTTTTGATATTAACCAAATGCCAGCCCGTTTATTTCAACGAACCATAAACTTATATCAAAGTAGCTCTCTTTCCTTAGGGAAAAATTAAGACAACGTTTGCAACGTTATAAGACAACTAGCAGCCAGTTGAAAAACAACAAGTTAAATTAATATTAAATATTTTTAATGTGATCTTTTGCAACATTTTGAAATGGATTCATTTAAACCAATCATCAACAAACAAAAAAAATCCCGGCCATTTCAAAATAATATGAAATAGCCGGGAACTTTTCTTTTTAGTTAATTGTCGCGCTTATTAGAGATTATCTGGAAAGTTTTTCGGTAATTCACTGGCCGCACAGGCAATAACGCTTTCATTATTGGCACCGCAATCGCGCACAAAGGTGATCGTGGCAAATTCATCAATCACTTCCGTTGGATACGCCGGACCCGCATCGCGATAGCTGTTCATCAGCGGAATATGGTCGTTCTGGAAGCAGACGGTTTTTTCCGGGTTGTTCATGACCCAGCGTGGGAAGAAGATGGTGCCGTGGAACAGCTTGTCGCCCAGGTTCACGATCAGGCTGACGTCGGTACCGGTTGGTTCGGTCCAGGAAATTTTATAGATGCTCTCGCCTACCCGCACGATATAAGCCTGCTGATCTTTAACCCAACGGTTGGCCACAAGACCGCTGTGAATACGGTAATCAAGCGTGGTCTCATTTTTTACGTAAATCTCGTAGTTCCAGCCGTTATCGTAGGTATATACAAGATGTTTACCAACAAAGCCGCTTAAGTCGTGTTTGTCGAAGGTGTTCATAAGATGTCTCCTTTGTTTTGATGAGACGATCGTACCCCTTCAAAAAATGAATGAATAACGCTATGTTTTAATTAAATTCATCCAAATTTTAGATAAATCATGCATAAGACGACGCTGGAACAATGGGCTTTACTGGAAAGAGTGGTGGAAGCGGGCAGCTTTGCCAAAGCCGCGGAAGAAACCCACCGCAGCCAGTCCTCGGTGAGCTATAACCTGTCGCTGCTGCAGGAGCGGCTCGGCGTGGCGCTGCTGGTCCCGGAGGGGCGACGGGCGGTGTTAACCCCGGCCGGAGAGCTTCTTCTCAACCAGGTTAAACCGCTGCTGAAAGCGTTTTCGTACGTTGAGACGCGCGCAGCGACCCTTCGCAACGGGATGCGAACGCGGTTAGATCTGGTGGTGGACTCCATTTTCCCGCGCCGCCGCCTGTTCGCTATTCTTCGTCAGTTCCAGCAGCAGTATCCGCAGACTCAGGTACGTCTGACCGAGGTGCTGGAAAATACCCGCGCCGATGCCATTAACGACGAAGCCGATGTGATGGTCTTAACCCGCCGCCAGGACATTACCGGGCTCGGAGAATGGCTGATGAATATCGACTTTGTTGCCGTGGCCCATTCCCGGCACCCCTTGTTTCTCCTCGACGCGCCGCTAAATGATGAGATGCTGCGCCCGTGGCCGCTCATCCAGATTGCGGACAGCCAGCCCGCCGCGCGTGCTGCCGGCGAGTCGTGGACCTTCTCCACCATCGATGCCGCGATTGAAGCCGTCGTCTCTCAGGTCGGCTACGGCTGGCTGCCAGAGGAACGCATCCAGACCCAGTTGGATCAGGGTGTACTAAAACGGCTGCCGCTGAGCCACGGCGCGCGCAGGGCAACGCCGCTTCACCTGATTGTTAAACGTTCCCTCGCCCCGCTTGATGAACAGGTTGAGACGCTGTTGCGCCTTTTTAGCCAGGAGCCGTCATCCTCACCTGCTACGCTTTAAGGTCCGAACGTTAAAACGAGAAGGAGCAGATGATGAAAATCGACTTTGCGGGAAAAGTGGCGCTGGTGACCGCCTCAACCGGCGGGATCGGGTTCGCCATTGCCAGAGGTCTGGCAGAAAGCGGTGCGGAAGTGATCGTCAATGGCCGCAGCACGGAATCGGTGAATAAAGGCATTCAGCAGCTCCAGCAGGTGGTGCCGGGCGTACAGGTGCGTGCCGCGATTGCCGATCTCAGCACGGCGGAAGGGGTCGAGTCGCTTCTGAAGGTGGCGAATAACGTCGATATTCTGGTCAACAACGCCGGGATTTACGGTCCGCAGGATTTCTATGCCACCGACGATGAGACCTGGGAGCGTTACTGGCAGACCAACGTGATGTCCGGCGTGCGTCTGTCCCGCGCCCTGCTGCCGGGTATGGTGCAGAAAGGCTGGGGACGCGTGGTGTTTATCTCGTCAGAGTCGGCCTGCAATATTCCGGCGGATATGATCCACTACGGCGTGACCAAAACGGCGCAGCTCTCGCTGGCGCGCGGGCTGGCGAAGTTTGTGGCGGGGAGCGGCGTGACGGTCAACAGCGTCCTGCCGGGCCCGACGATGTCTGACGGTTTCGCCGAGATGATGAAAGATGAAATCGAAAAAACCGGCAAATCGCTGGAGCAGCTGGCGAAAGAGTTTGTGATGGCCAACCGCCCCAGCTCGGTTATCCAGCGCGCGGCCACGGTTGAAGAGGTGGCCAATATGGTGCTTTATGTCTGTTCGACCCAGGCCTCCGCCACCTCGGGCGCGGCGCTGCGCGTCGACGGTGGCGTCGTGGATGACATCATCTGACGCTGTCAGGCCGCACTGCCTGCGATGCGACGGGCGGTAATGTAGTGTGCCTGCCAGTAATCATCCGTCAGGGTTGAAACCGTTACGCCCTGACTGGTTGAGGCATGAATAAACTGGTTTTCGCCAATATAAACGCCAACGTGCTTGCGGTTCGGGCCCGTCTGGAAGAAGACCAGATCGCCGGCTCTCAGGCGGTATTGCGCCACCTGCACGCCGCGATGGATCTGTTCACTCGTAGTGCGCGGCAAATTAAGATGCGCCGCATCGGTGAACAGGTGCTGCATCAGTGCGGAGCAATCCACCCCGCGATGCGTGGTTCCGCCCCACCGGTACTGGGTGCCTTTCCATTTCTGGTATTGATCGAGAATACGCGAGCGCAGCGGACCTGTTTCCTGATGCACCAGCGCAGATTTCGCCGGTGATGCCGCCAGCTCGCTGTTCATCGATAACATCGACGCTGGAAGTTGAAAGCTGAACGCAGAAAACGAAGCAAAACTTAACGTGAGGATTGAAATAAGCGATCTAAGAGTCATATCAAGAAAGAAGTAGTGAGTGAGTTTTTCCTTACCTGTGGGGGCCAATGGTTCCCCTAAATATCTTGCGATGTGGCGATAATATAGACAGCTCGTTTTTTCACCAATTGTTATCGAGGCCAAAAATGGACTCACTTTGAGATCGCAAGATCGAGAAAAAAAGAGTGGTGATATAAGGACTGTCCAGCTAAAGCAGGTAAACTGATCCGCAGAATGTGTATTTCAGCTAAGACGTATTTATGACCAATATGATTGCCGACGAGACGGTGGCTAAATCCAGCGTGCTCTCTGTCTTCGACTTTGACGGGACATTAACGCACCACGACAGCTTTATTCCTTTCCTGCGTTTTGCCTTCGGCAAACGTTACTTCGCGGGCCGCCTGGTGCGCATGGCGCTGCCCACGCTCCACTGCGTGCGTCGCAAGCTGACGCGCGATGAGCTCAAGGAAGTGCTGATTAAAACGTTCCTGACGGGCGTGGATGAACACTGGCTGCGCCAGCAGGCGGAAGCCTTTTGTGAAAAATACTGGAACAAGCTGATGCGCCCTGAAGGGGTTCTGGCGGTGGCGGCTGAGGTAAATTCCGGTGCGGAGGTGACCATCTGTTCCGCGTCCCCGGCGCTGGTGCTCCAGCCGTGGGCTGATAAGCTCGGCATTAAGCTGATTGGCACGCAGCTGGAAGTGAAAGACGGCAAGCTGACGGGGCGCATCACGGGCAATAACTGCCGCTGCGCCCAGAAGGTGGCAAGGCTGGAAAAAGTGTATGGCGATCTGAACGCCTATCATCTGCGCGCCTGGGGCGACACCCGCGGCGACCACGAACTGCTGGCGGCGGCGCAGGATCCGCACTGGCGGCACTTCCACCACCCGCGCAAGCGTCGGAATTCACCGATTAAGGGTTAGGTGCGGACCGGTGCCCTCACCCCTGCCCTCTCCCACAGGGAGAGGGAGAAAGGCGGTACATCAGGCCTCACGTTTCCCCGGGAACATCACGCTCGCAATAATCCCCAGCGCCAGCACGCCTAATACCACAAACAGACTGGCCGTCGCGCCAATGCTGTAACCGTGATGCCAGAAGTGGTCGGTGGCATTTAACCCCAGCTTGAACGCCACGAAGAACAGCAGCAGCACCACGGCTTTCTCGAGGTGCACCAGATACTGCTTCAGCGCTTCCAGCACGAAGTAAAGCGTACGCAGGCCGAGAATGGCGAACATCATGGCGCTGTAGATAATCAGCGGCTCGCGGCTCACGGCAATAATGGCCGGCACGGAGTCAAACGCGAACATGACGTCAGAGAGCTCGACGACGGCTACGCAAAGCAGCAGCGGCGTCGCATAGCGCTTCGCCTTCTTCACGCGGCCAACCATCACGTCCTGGTTTTCCGGCTTCTCCAGCTCCGCATCCACCTCTTTCTGGGTCAGAATAAAGGCGTTGCTGCTGATTTTCGGCCAGACCGGATAGAAGCGCTTCACCAGGCGATAGGCGAGATGACCCGAGTAATCTTCCACTTCGTCGCTCTCTTCATTGCGCCTGAGCATCATCACCGCCGTCCAGCCGACGACCAGCGCGAAGATCACCTCAACGTACGGCCCCAGGCTTAACAGGCTGGTGCCGATAGCCACAAAGATGCCGCGGAAGACTATCGCCCCCAGCACGCCCCAGTAGAGCACGCGGTGACGGTACTTATCCGGCACGCCGAACCAGGCGAAGATTGCCATCATCACAAACAGGTTATCGACGGAGAGCACCTCTTCCAGCGCGTAGCCGGTGAGGAACAGGCTCGCCATCTCGGCGCCGTGGTGAACATACAGGAATCCGGCGAAGGCCATCGCCATCATGACCCAGAAAATGGACCACATCGCCGCGCTTTTCAGCGAGACGGGTTTATCGTGACGGTGCATAAAGAGGTCGATAAACATCGCCCCTACGGCCATCACCACAAAGACAACAACGGTTTCCGTCGGGAAACCGAGATGAGCAGCAGACATACAAAACCCTTTTGGCAGACAAAACACAACACCATGCAAACTGGCGTAAACCAGGAACAGAAAAGGGCGGGCCGTTAATCAGCCTCTTCGCCCTCAAAGTCGCGGCCTTCCGGCCACGCAAGGAGGAGTACTTTACCTTACCAGGCGGGGATCGTGCATCTGCCGTTTAGGCGCTCATGCCGCGCAAACGCTGCAGCACCGCCACCAGAACCGCGACAGACCAGCCCACCATCAACGCGCCCACCAGCCCTTCCACCCCGCCGATGAGCCGCCAGTGCTGGGGTAACGTGACGTCGCCGTATCCCACGGTAGCGTAGCTGACCAGTGAAAAATAGAAGCTGGTGTTCCAGTCATTAAACGCGTCGATGACAAAATAAAACGCAGCAAACAGTCCGGCCTCAAGGAGGTGGGCGAAGATCATGGAGATCACGATACCGACATTGCGTAAAACGATGCGTACCGCCGAATCGACTTCTAATTTGATGAACTTTAAAACGCCAAACATCCACAGCGAATGGATCACCACGGTAAGGGTAAGCAAAATAATAATACTGAGTAGCTGCATGATGCGTGCTCGACCAAAAGGAATCTGGCCCCGCGAACGAGGCGGGGCACCTGGTCGAAGCTTAGTTGAATGACGAGGAAAAGTTGGTGCAATAATTGCGTTGCGTGATTATCTCCCTTGCAGCGTGCCCTCTTTGCGGCTGGTTCGACTGCTGTGAGCGATATATCTGCAGCGCACTATCTGTGAGTCACCTCTTATTTACATCATTTAAACCTTCCATTAACTGGATAAAAATAACGCGCCGTCGCTATAGTGGTTTTGTTTAATAAAACTGAGTTGTACCTAATAAAACAAAGAACAAACCCTGCGAGGACACAATGACAGAACATTTACGTAACGGCGCTACCGCCACCGAGGACATAGAAAGAGAGACGATGCGGAAGGTGATCTGGCGTATTCTCCCGTTTCTGATTGTCAGTTACCTGGTCTCCATTATCGATCGCGGGAATATCGGCATGGCTTCGCTGCAGATGAATGAGGACCTTGGCCTCAGCAAAGCCGCGTTTGGCTTCGCCAGCAGTCTTTACTTCGTGGCCTATTTTTTGTTTGAGGTACCCAGCAACCTGGCCATGCAGAAAGTCGGCGCCCGGCTGTGGATCCCGCGCATTATGATCAGCTGGGGCATCGTCTCCATGTGTATGGCCCTGGTGCAGAACACCACGTCGCTCTATATCGTCCGTTTTCTTCTCGGTGCTGCAGAGGCGGGCTTCTTCCCGGGCGTCGTGCTGTATCTGACCTGGTGGATCCCGTCCCGCTACCGCGCACGCATTATTGCGTCCTTTATGGTCGCCATCCCGCTCGCTAACTTCATCGGCTCCCCGCTTTCCGGGTTGATACTGTCACTGGATGGCTGGCTGGGTCTTCGCGGCTGGCATCTGCTGTTCATTATTGAAGGCTTGCCGGCGGTGCTGCTGGGTATTGCAGCCTGGTTTATTCTCCGGGATCGCCCTCATCAGGCGAGCTGGCTCAGTGATGAACAGAAAAAGTGGCTGGAAACCACGCTTGAGACCGAGCGTAGCCAGCAAAAGAACATTGGACACCAGACCACATGGCAGTTGCTAAAGCATCGTCAGATCTGGCTGATGGCGCTGATTTACGCGGGTGCATCTTCCGCGGGCACCACGATCAGCGTCTGGTCTCCTCAACTGCTGAAATCCTTCCATCTCGATAACCTTGAGACAGGCCTGTTTAACGCCATTCCTTACGGTCTGGCATCGGTTCTGATGATTGTATGGGGACGGAATTCCGATCGTACCAACGAACGCCGCTGGCATACCGCACTCACGCTGTTCATGATTGCCGCCGGCGTGTTCGCCGCCTTTGTAAGCGTCTCGCTGTCTGCCACGATCGTTATCCTGAGCATTATGCTGATAGGCGCTTATTCAATGAAAGGGCCTTTCTGGGCGCTGGCGTCCGGTTGGATGAGCAGTACCTCAGCGGCGGCGGGACTGGCCGCGATTGGCGCCATCGCAAACCTGATAGGTGGGGCGGTGATGGTAAACGCGTACGGCATTATCAATGAGCGGACAGGCAGCTACACGCTGGCAATGCTTCCGCTGGCCGCGCTGTGCGTGGCCGGGGGTATCGCGGTGCTCATTATGGGGCGGCAGGCCCGCCGCGCTCAGCTACACGAAAAACAGGTCACGCATTAACGATGACAGAAGCGGGACATTTGTCCCGCTTCTGCGTTTAAAGATTTTCTTCCGCCGCGTCGCTCGTTTCACCAAAGAACTGCTGACAGAAGGGCTTGCTGGCGCCCATTTTCTGCGACAGACGGCTTGCAGCCGCCTTCATCAACTGCCCTATTTCCTTCTCACGACGATCTTCCGTCAGCCGCGAGATGGGGCCGGTCAGGGCTAACGCCGCAACCAGCTTGTCGTGAACGCCGAAGACAGGCATCGCAAACGCAGCGGTATGGGGGTCGCGCGCGCCTGACGTGTAGAATGGGAGTTCAGCGTCTCCCTCCGGCAGGCTTTCATTGAGCCCCCAATGGCGTAATACCTTACTGATGGCCGAATTATCGAGCGGGAACTGGCTGCCGGGAAGATTGCTGTGTCGCAGGCCATGCGACGCTTCAGCGCGAAACAGGCAAAGCCGCTGCCCTCCCTCCAGCACATACCAGCTGGCACTCTCCTGAGACGCCAGGGATAAGGCCTGAAGCTCTGGCTGAACCACCCGGGAAAGATGGAAAGATTGTTCATACAGCTTGCCGAGGTAAAGCAGACGTGGGCCCAGCGCATAATTGCCGTCTTCATGCCTGACGACGTAATTCATCCGTTCAAGAGAATTCATCAAGCGGTAAACCGTGGTTTTGTGATAACCCGACAGCTGTGCCAGCGCGGTCAGCGTCAGGCTCTCATCTCCAGGACGGAAGCAATCCAGTAAAGCCAGCGCTTTTTCAACCGCTACAACGCCTTCATTCCCCATCATTATCTCCTTTTTAGCCCGGCAGTGAGTGTACCTCAAATTTTGTGAGTCACTTCGTGTTTACATCACAAACGCCACCTCGGGTCTGGCTAAAAGGAAAGCAACACCGCTATAGTTGTTTTGTTCTGTACACCTGCATTGTACTCAGTAAAACAACATGGAGGCATTTATGTCCGTTAATGAAAAAAAACCGATTAATCGCCATTTCGAGCGCGTTTCTGCCGAGGACGTACGTCGGGCGGCCGAGTATCAGGCAGCTATTCTGGCCGACGTGGCCGGTCGCCGCGGTACGCTTCATGGCCGCATCAAACCGCTGGCCCCACACATGTCCGTTGCGGGTCCGGCCATCACCGTTGAAGTCCGCCCGGGTGATAATCTGGCGATTCATGCCGCGATGGCGGTGGCGCAGCCCGGCGATGTCCTGATCGTCGATGGCAAAGGCGACCTGAGCTGCGCGCTGCTTGGCGAAATCATGGCCACTCAGGCTCAGGCGAGCGGCATTGCGGGCATTATTATTGATGGCGCTGTACGTGACGCCGACACCCTGAGCAAAGGTCACTACCCCGTCTTTTCTGCCGGTTTGAACCCCTGCGGCCCGACAAAGTTAATTTCTGGCCGGGTTAATCATCCCATTTCAGTCGCCGGGGCGACGGTTCAGGCCGGGGATCTTGTTGTCGCGGATATCGACGGCGTGGTCGTCATCCCGCGCGATGAGGTTCAGGAGGTTATCGCTCTGGCAAAAGGAAAGCTGGAGATGGAGACCCGGCGTCTTGCCGCCATCCGTGAAGGCGATTTACGTCCACACTGGCTTGATGACGCGCTTCGTAAGGCAGGTATGTTGAGCGACGAGGAGACGCTGTGATGGGGGGCAAAGACGTAGTGCTGGTTACCGGAAGCGACCTGGCGGAGCAGGCCATGGTGATGTTACAGGGCTTTGAGGTAGTGTTTGCGGGCCGCCAGCCCACAGAAGATGACCTGATCGCGCTGTGTAAACGACACAATCCTGTGGCGATCCTGGTACGTTACGGCAGGATCACCGAGAAAGTTATGGATGCCGCCCCGGCTTTGCAGGTTATTTCCAAGCACGGAAGCGGGATCGATGTGATAGACCAGACGGCAGCGGCCGAGCGCAACATCGCCGTCCGGGCTGCGCCAGGCGCAAACGCGGCGGCAGTGGCTGAACATACCTGGGCGCTGATCCTCGCCTGCGCAAAGTCAGTGGTGCCTCTGGACAA
Source organism: Enterobacter cloacae complex sp. S3 (assembly GCF_014930495.1). Lineage (NCBI taxonomy): Bacteria > Pseudomonadati > Pseudomonadota > Gammaproteobacteria > Enterobacterales > Enterobacteriaceae > Enterobacter > Enterobacter cloacae complex sp. S3. Next base: position 122,111 of record NZ_JADBRD010000023.1, read on the forward strand.
GCGGCTGCGAGACGGGCACTGGGATAAGGCGACGCATAAATCCATTGAACTGGAGGGCTTAACGTTAGGGCTAATTGGGTTGGGTGCTATCGGCTCGCGCGTGGCGACTATTGGTCACGCTTTCGGCATGAAGGTGCTGGCTTACGATCCCTATGCTAAGACTATGCCTGCCCTGTGCGAACGTGCAGAAACGCTGAACGGACTTCTTTCCCGTTCCGATGTCATCTCTTTGCACTGTCCGCTGACCGATGAGAATCGGGGGATGATCAATAGCGAAACGCTCGCACACTGCAAGCGGAACGCCATTCTGGTCAATACGGCACGCGGTGGACTGATCCACGATGAGTCGTTACTGGCGGCGCTCAGGGATGGCACGCTGCACAGCGCCGCGCTGGACAGCTTTACCCACGAGCCGCTGACCGCGCCGCACCTCTGGCAGTCCGTAGAAAACGTGGTTATTTCACCGCATATTGGCGGCGTTACCGCAGCGTCATATATCAGGATGGGGACCGTGGCCGCGAGCAATATTCTTGCTGTGACAGACGTCACCACCGTCAGCTCGTAAAGCCAACCGTGACGAGTGGCTGTGCTCTTATGTCACTTGTCTTCTGCCAGCGCCTGAGCGCACGCCCAGGCACTTGCCCATGCCCACTGGAAGTTGTACCCGCCGAGCCAGCCGGTCACATCCATCACTTCGCCAATAAAATAGAGCCCCGGCACGTTGCGCGCTTCCATGGTGCGGGACGAGAGCTCATTCGTGTCAACGCCACCCAGCGTCACTTCTGCGGTGCGGTAGCCTTCGGTGCCGTTTGGCTGAACGCGCCAGTTTGTCAGGGTCTCGACCAGCGTTTCCTGCTCGCGGCTGTTAAGCTGCTTGAGCGATACGTCCGGGATCTGCCCCAGCGCCTGCAAACATTCCACCAGACGTTTTGGCAGCTGCATTGCCAGGGTGTTTTTGAGGCTTTGATTCGGGTGCGCGGTACGCTGCTCGTTAAGGAACGCGTCGAGATCGCAATCGGGAAGCAGGTTAACCGTGACAAACTCCCCAGGCTGCCAGTAGCTGGAGATTTGCAGTACCGCCGGGCCGGAAAGGCCGCGATGGGTAAAGAGCAGATTTTCGCGGAACACCGTCCCGTCTTCGGCGGTAATGACCGAGGGAACGGACACGCCGGACAGCGTCTGAAGCTGTTCGAGAAGCGGTTTATGCAGCGTAAACGGCACCAGCCCGGCGCGCGTGGGCAAGACTTTCAGGCCAAACTGTTCGGCAATCTTATAGCCGAACGGGGAGGCGCCCAGCCCCGGCATAGACAGGCCGCCGCTGGCGATCACCAGGCTATCCGCACTGACGGTTTCACCGTTCAGCTGCAGCGTATAGCCCTGGTCGTCACGCGCGACCTCCAGCACTTCCGTGCGCAGGCGCATGACGACGCCGCCCTTCTCGCACTCGGCCACCAGCATATCGACAATCTGCTGCGCGGAGTCGTCGCAGAACAGCTGTCCCAGCGTCTTTTCATGCCACGCGATGCCGTGCTTACCCACCAGGTCGATAAAATCCCATTGGGTGTAGCGCGCCAGCGCAGATTTACAAAAATGACGGTTTTGGCTCAAATAGGCCGCGGGTTCAACATACAGATTAGTAAAGTTGCAGCGCCCACCGCCGGACATCAGGATCTTACGGCCGGGCTTTTTACCGTTATCCAGCAGCAGCACGCGACGACCCGCCTGTCCGGCCATTGCCGCACAAAACATACCCGCCGCACCGGCGCCAATTACCACGGCATCAAACCTTTCCACGTCAAAACCCTCTTTGTTAACTGCCGCGGATTGTAAAGTTTCCTCTGTGGTCACACCAGCGTAAAAAGATATTACAAAGCCATTTCATTGAAATTTAAAGAATATCCTTTCTAGTGCTTTTCTCAAATCAGGTGGTATGTCAAAAAAAGTCTATATTTCACTTTGCCCGCCGCGCATTTGTCCTGGATAATGCGCCGCGTTCATGTCCTCAAAATGGCGTAACGTCCTATGCTACATTTGTTTGCCGGCCTGGATTTACATACCGGGCTTTTATTATTGCTTGCTCTGGTTTTTGTACTGTTTTACGAAGCGATCAACGGCTTCCACGACACTGCAAACGCAGTAGCGACGGTTATCTACACTCGCGCAATGCGATCGCAGCTTGCGGTTGTTATGGCGGCGGTATTTAACTTTTTTGGTGTTCTCCTGGGCGGACTGAGCGTTGCGTATGCCATCGTGCATATGCTGCCAACGGATCTGCTGCTTAACGTTAGTTCTGGCCATGGCCTCGCTATGGTGTTCTCAATGCTGCTTGCTGCAATTATCTGGAACCTCGGTACCTGGTATTTTGGCCTGCCTGCATCCAGTTCTCACACCCTCATCGGCGCGATTATCGGTATCGGGTTAACCAACGCCCTGATGACCGGGACATCGGTTGTTGATGCGCTGAACCTGCCTAAAGTATTGGGCATTTTCGGCTCCCTGATCATCTCCCCTATCGTGGGTCTGGTAGTCGCGGGGGGATTGATTTTCATCCTGCGTCGCTACTGGAGCAACACGAAAAAACGTGCGCGTATCCACCTGACGCCAGCAGAGCGTGAAAAGAAAGACGGCAAGAAAAAGCCGCCGTTCTGGACGCGTATCGCCCTGATCATTTCTGCTATCGGCGTGGCCTTCTCTCACGGCGCGAACGACGGGCAGAAAGGCATTGGTCTGGTGATGCTGGTTCTGATCGGCGTCGCACCGGCAGGCTTCGTGGTGAACATGAACGCCTCAGGTTACGAAATCACCCGTACCCGCGATGCGGTCAACAACGTTGAAACCTATTTCCAGCAGCATCCTGACCTGCTGAAAAAAGCGACCGGCGTTGATCAATTGATCCCTTCTCCGGAAGCCGGTGCAACCACCGCGCCTGGCGAGTTCCACTGCCATCCGGCAAACGCGATTAACGCGCTGGAACGTGCGAAAGGCATGCTGGGCGATATCGAAAGCTACGACAAACTGGCTGTAGAACAGCGTGGTCAGCTTCGTCGTATCATGCTCTGTATCTCTGATGTGACCGATAAAGTCGCGAAGCTGCCAGAGGTGAATGGTGACGACAAACGTCTGCTGAAGAAACTGAAAAGCGATATGCTCAACACCATTGAGTACGCGCCAATCTGGATCATCATGGCCGTCGCGCTGGCGCTTGGTATCGGTACGATGATTGGCTGGCGTCGTGTGGCGACCACCATCGGCGAGAAGATCGGTAAGAAAGGCATGACCTATGCGCAGGGTATGTCCGCGCAGATGACGGCGGCAGTGTCTATCGGTCTGGCGAGCTACACCGGTATGCCGGTATCCACCACCCACGTACTCTCTTCGTCCGTGGCAGGTACCATGATTGTTGACGGTGGCGGTCTGCAGCGCAAAACCGTGACCAACATTCTGATGGCCTGGGTGTTCACCCTTCCGGCCTCAATCCTGCTGTCTGGCGGTTTGTACTGGATTTCGTTGAAGCTGATTTAATCGGTTGAAGGCGACAAAAAAGCGGGTCAGGAAACTGACCCGCTTTTTTTATGGCTGTTGTTTTTACTCAACCCAGTGCTGTAATCAGGACAATCTGAACACTATCTGTTCAGATTTTTACTGCACAAATAACTATTATCCTCGCGAATGTTCTCAGTCCAAACAACACCCATGACGGAATAGACTATGCCATTCAAAACGGCTACTAAATGGATTCACTCCCTTGTGACGCTTTCGCTTCTGACTCTGGTCATTGGGTTTTTCTGGTTAAACCACCAGCCTAATCCGCGAAATAACGATGAACTACAGCGCGTTTATAAATTATCCGATAGCGTCTGGCTCTATATGACCGTGAACAATCAGGGCGGTGCAACCGTGCCCACAATCTACCGTTACTATCTCTCAGGCGAGATAGCAGGGAAAGATATCGACATTATCCATCAGTTGGCCATGAAGCATCCGGTCATTGTAGGTACAGGTACGATTACCGCGGCCAGCCTTGATACAAACGGAGAAGTCAAAATCACTTATAGCGGGAAAGTTATTTCGATTGAGAGCAATATCTCCGATCTCCGGTTCTTAGTTAAGCCGTGAGCCAGAGGAAAGAAGGCGGGGCTGACCCCGCCTGTTGTGGCGCTCAGTGCCAAATCATCAATGCAATCATACTGACTACGACCAGCCCGCACAGGGCACTGGTCAAAATGAACTGACGACGCAGGCGCTCGCAGCGACGAATAAACTCTTCATCGTGATGATCGCGGTAGCGCTGGTAGTAGATGTACCCCACCAGACGCATCTGCTTGCTGGGCTGTCCATGCGAGGTGAAGAACCCTCCACCGTCCACATACTGATAAAGCAACGGATCGCAACCACGAAGTACCACTAACAGCGCACGTAACGATGAGAAGTAGCGCGCCATATTCACTATGCAAACCACGCATAACGCCCAAAACAATGCGACGGTGCTAATCATACATCCTCCCCGGCGTCCGCCCACGAAGCAAGGCTCCTGAGCTACCGCACCCCAATGCCCTGACAGACAGTTCAGTGAAAGAATGACCAAAATCGATCCGGTTCGCGTTTTAATATCCGAACGGCTCATTTAACAGTGTAGGAGATCCGTTAATTTTTTTGCCACAAGGTTAATCGTTATCAACACCAAAGCTTGAAAAATATGTTTAACTGGGCCGTAATGAAAGTATCAGACGACGGCATTCTCACTTAGTCATCGATAACTTAAGGAAGGAGTAACACTATGGCTTACAAACACATTCTCATCGCGGTTGACCTCTCTCCGGAGAGCAAAGTGCTGGTTGATAAAGCGGTATCCATGGCACGTCCCTACAACGCGAAAGTTTCGCTGATTCACGTTGACGTGAATTACTCCGACCTCTACACCGGTCTGATCGACGTGAATCTTGGCGATATGCAGAAACGCATCTCCGAAGAGACTCACCATGCCCTGAGCGAACTCTCCACCAACGCGGGCTATCCGATTACCGAAACCCTGAGCGGCAGCGGCGACCTGGGCCAGGTGCTGGTTGATGCGATCAAGAAATACGATATGGACCTGGTGGTTTGCGGTCACCATCAGGACTTCTGGAGCAAGCTGATGTCTTCAGCGCGCCAGCTGATTAACACCGTTCACGTGGATATGCTGATTGTTCCACTGCGTGACGAAGAAGACGAGTAAGTGCGTTAAACTCCCCTCACCCTAACCCTCTCCCAAAGGGAGAGGGAATAGATCGAGGACACAGGCCGGGTAAGGCGAAGCCGCCACCCGGCTTTTTTTATTCCGGCGTACCCGGATAAATATCAAACCGGTGCCCTTTGGTGGTCACCGCGTTAGTGGTCGCAACGTCCGCCAGCGGCGGCGCATAGTCCGGGCGCTTTACCACCACCCGCTTCGTGGCAAGCTGACGAGCCGGCTCCAGCAGGCCATCGGCATCCAAATCCGGTCCCACCAGCGACTGAAACACCCGCATCTCTTTCTTCACCAGCGCGCTTTTCTGCTTATGTGGGAACATAGGGTCGAGATAGACCACCTGCGGGCGCGGGGTGATGTCCGTTAATGCCGTCAGGCTGGAGGCGTGGATCAGCTGCAAACGATCCTGCAGCCAGGGGCCGATTTCCGGGTCCGCGTAGCCTCGCGCCAGCCCGTCGTCGAGCAGCGCAGCGACCACCGGATTACGCTCCAGCATCCGCACGCGACAGCCGACGGACGCCAGCACAAACGCATCGCGCCCCAGCCCCGCCGTGGCATCGACCACGTCCGGGAGGTAGCTCCCTTTGATGCCGACCGCTTTGGCCACCGCTTCGCCGCGACCGCCGCCGAACTTGCGCCGGTGCGCCATCGCGCCGCCGACAAAATCGACGAAAATCCCGCCGAGCTTCGGTTCGTCGCGCTTGCGTAATTCGAGATGTTCCGGCGTCATCACCAGCGCCATCAGGTTTTCTTCATCGTGCTCCAGCCCCCAGCGGGCCGCCAGAACAGATAAGGCGCCGTCTCCGGCGCCTGTTTCATCTACTAAGCAGATCTTCACGTAACAATCAGCCTTTGATCCCGTAATGCTCAAGCATCGCGTCCAGCTGCGGCTCGCGGCCGCGGAAGCGTTTGAACAGCACCATTGGCTCTTCAGACCCGCCGCGGGTCAGGATGTTATCGAGGAAAGACTGGCCGGTTTCGCGGTTGAAGATCCCCTCTTCTTCGAAGCGAGAGAAGGCATCTGCGGCCAGCACGTCGGCCCACAAGTAGCTGTAGTAGCCCGCCGCGTAGCCGCCGGCGAAGATATGGCTGAACGCGTGCGGGAAGCGGCCCCAGGTTGGCCCTGGAATAACGGCAACCTGCTTTTTAATCTCGGCCAGGGTCTCAAGGATTTTCGCGCCCTGCTCCGGGCTAAACTCGGCGTGCAGGCGGAAATCGAACAGGCCGAACTCCAGCTGGCGCAGAATGAACATCGCCGCCTGGTAGTTTTTCGCCGCCAGCATTTTATCCAGCAGCGCTTTCGGCAGCGGCTCGCCGGTCTCATAGTGACCGGAGATAAACGCCAGCGCGTCCGGCTCCCAGCACCAGTTTTCCATAAACTGGCTTGGCAGCTCGACCGCATCCCACGGCACGCCGCTGATACCGGCTACGCCTGCGGTTTCGATGCGGGTCAGCATGTGGTGCAGACCATGACCGAACTCGTGGAAAAGGGTGATCACTTCGTCATGGGTGAACAGCGCCGGTTTGCCGCTTACCGGACGGTTGAAGTTACAGGTCAGGTAGGCGACCGGTTTTTGCAGAGAACCGTCGGCTTTACGCATCTGGCCCACGCAGTCGTCCATCCACGCCCCGCCGCGCTTGTTCTCACGCGCGTAGAGATCGAGGTAGAAGCTGCCGCGCAGCTCATTTTTCTCGTCATACAGCTCGAAGAAGCGCACGTCCGGGTGCCAGACGTCGATATCGGTACGCTCTTTGGCGGTGATGCCATAGATGCGCTTTACCACTTCGAACAGGCCGTTAACGGCTTTGTTTTCCGGGAAGTACGGGCGCAGCTGCTCGTCGCTGATGCTGTAGAGGTGCTGCTTCTGTTTTTCGCTGTAGTACGCGATATCCCACGGCTGCAGCTCGTCCACGCCGAACTCCGCTTTCGCGAAGGCGCGCAGCTGGGCCAGCTCTTTCTCACCCTGCGGACGGGCGCGTTTCGCCAGATCGGTCAGGAAGTCGAGCACCTGCTGCGGGTTCTCCGCCATTTTGGTGGCGAGGGATTTATCGGCGTAGTTTTCGAAGCCCAGCAGCTGCGCCAGCTCGTGACGCAGGGCGAGGATTTCCGCCATTACCGGGCTGTTGTCCCACTTACCGGCATTCGGCCCCTGATCGGAGGCGCGGGTGCTGTACGCGCGGTACATCTCTTCGCGCAGGGCCTGGTTGTCGCAGTAGGTCATCACCGGCAGATAGCTCGGGATATCCAGCGTCAACAGGAAGCCTTCCTGCTCTTTCGCTTCAGCCTGGGCTTTTGCCGCCGCCAGCGCGCTTTCCGGCATACCGGCCAGCTCAGCTTCGTCGGTAATCAGCTTCGTCCAGCCCATGGTGGCGTCGAGCACGTTGTTGCTGTACTGGTTGCCCAGCTCGGACAGACGCGCGGCAATTTCGCCGTAGCGGGTCTGCTTCTCTTTTGGCAGGCCAATCCCGGACAGCTCAAAATCACGCAGGGCGTTATCGACCGATTTTTTCTGCGCCGTGTTCAGTTCGGCATAGTGGTCGCCGTCGCGCAGGTCGCGGTAGGCTTTGTAGAGCCCTTCGTGTTGCCCAACCCAGGTGCTGTACTCAGAGAGCAGCGGCAGGGTCTGCTCGTAGGCTTCGCGCAGTTCCGGGCTGTTTTTTACCGAGTTCAGGTGGCTCACCGGGGAGAAGATACGCCCCAGCACGTCGTCCACTTCGGCCAGCGGCTGACACAGATTTTCCCAGGTGTACGGCGCGCCCTGCGCTACCACGCTTTCTACCGCCGCGCGGCAGTTGTCCAGCGATTGCGTAACGGCTGAAACAACATGCTCAGGGAGGATTTTAGAAAACGGCGGCAACGAAAAAGGCGTCAGTAATGGATTGGTCATAAACGCTGTCCTGTTGAAATAGATGAATGAAGCGCGCATCCGGCGCTGTGCATATGGGATCTAGAATGGGGTTAAGTGTAGAGGATTTCAATGCCGGACGTTGCGCTTTCGCGGCGGTGGAAACTTTTCTGTATACTGTGGCGATACGCTCTATTTTTGCCCGATGGCGTTACGCTTATCGGGCCTACGTTTACTACCTGGAACACATTCATCCATGCTCAGTTATCGCCACAGCTTCCACGCAGGCAACCACGCCGACGTCCTTAAACACACCGTTCAGAGCCTGATCATCGAATCGCTCAAAGAGAAAGAGAAGCCGTTTCTCTATCTGGACACGCACGCGGGCGCGGGCCGTTATCAGCTGAGCGGCGAGCATGCCGAGCGTACCGGTGAATATCTGGAAGGGATTGCCCGCATCTGGCAGCAGGACGACCTGCCTGCCGAGCTGGAGCCTTACATCGGCGTGGTGAATCACTTCAACCGCAACGGCCAGCTGCGCTACTACCCTGGCTCACCGCTGATTGCACGCCAGCTGCTGCGCGAGCAGGACAGCCTCCAGTTGACCGAGCTGCATCCGAGCGACTTCCCGCTGCTGCGTTCCGAATTCCAGAAAGACAGCCGCGCCCGCGTGGAAAAAGCCGACGGTTACCAGCAGCTGAAGGCCAAACTGCCGCCGGTTTCCCGTCGTGGCCTGGTGCTGATCGACCCGCCGTACGAAATCAAAACCGACTATCAGGCGGTGGTAACCGGCATCCACGAAGGCTACAAACGCTTTGCTACCGGCACCTATGCCCTGTGGTACCCGGTGGTGCTGCGCGCGCAGATCAAACGCATGATCAAAGACCTGGAAGCGACCGGCATCCGCAAGATCCTGCAGATCGAGCTGGCGGTACGCCCTGACAGCGATCAGCGCGGCATGACCGCCTCCGGCATGATTGTGATCAACCCGCCGTGGAAGCTTGAAGCGCAGATGAACAACGTGCTGCCGTGGCTGCATAAAACGCTGGTGCCCGCCGGTACAGGCCACGCCACCGTCAGTTGGATCGTGCCGGAGTAATCGCAGTCATCGGTGGAAACTATTGATTTCAGGTATACAATCGCGGCAATTCACGATTAAGGACAAAAGCAATGACTAAGCATTATGACTACATCGCAATCGGCGGCGGCAGCGGCGGCATCGCCTCCATCAACCGTGCGGCCATGTACGGCCAGAAGTGCGCGCTGATTGAAGCCAAAGCGCTGGGCGGCACCTGCGTGAACGTGGGTTGTGTACCGAAGAAAGTGATGTGGCATGCGGCGCAGATCCGTGAAGCTATCCATATGTATGGCCCGGACTACGGCTTTGACACCACCATCAACCGCTTCGACTGGGACAAACTGATCGCCAGCCGTACCGCCTACATCGACCGCATTCACACCTCGTACGACAACGTGCTGGGTAAAAATAACGTCGATGTTATCCACGGTTTCGCCCGCTTTGTGGACGCGAAAACGATCGAAGTGAACGGCGAGACGATCACCGCCGATCACATCCTGATCGCCACCGGCGGTCGTCCGAGCCACCCGAACATCCCGGGCGTGGAATACGGCATCGACTCCGACGGTTTCTTCGAGCTGCCTGCCCTGCCAAAACGCGTTGCCGTTGTTGGCGCGGGCTATATCGCGGTGGAACTGGCTGGCGTGATTAACGGCCTGGGCGCGGAAGCGCACCTGTTCGTACGTAAACACGCGCCGCTGCGCAGCTTTGACCCGCTGATTGTCGATACGCTGGTTGAAGTGATGAACACGGAAGGCCCGACCCTGCACACCAACGCCGTGCCAAAAGCGGTGGTGAAAAACGCGGATGGTAGCCTGACGCTTGAGCTGGAAGATGGCCGCAGCCAGACCGTCGATTGCCTGATCTGGGCGATTGGCCGTGAACCTGCGAACGATAACTTCAACCTGGGCGTGACGGGCGTGAAAACCGACGAAAAAGGCTATATCGTCGTCGATAAATTCCAGAACACCAGCGTACCGGGCATTTATGCGGTCGGCGACAACACCGGCGCGGTTGAGCTGACGCCGGTCGCCGTTGCGGCGGGTCGTCGTCTCTCCGAGCGCCTGTTCAACAACAAGCCGGACGAGCATCTGGACTACAGCAACATCCCGACCGTGGTCTTCAGCCATCCGCCAATCGGCACCGTCGGCTTAACCGAGCCGCAGGCGCGCGAACAGTACGGCGACGACCAGGTGAAAGTGTATAAATCGGCGTTTACCGCGATGTACACCGCCGTCACCTCTCACCGTCAGCCGTGCCGCATGAAGCTGGTCTGCGTAGGTCCGGAAGAGAAGATTGTCGGTATCCACGGCATCGGTTTCGGCATGGACGAGATCCTGCAGGGCTTCGCCGTGGCGCTGAAGATGGGCGCAACCAAGAAAGACTTCGACAACACGGTGGCCATCCACCCGACGGCCGCGGAAGAGTTTGTGACCATGCGTTAATCCTGATGCCCCTCTCCGGAGGGGCATTTTTTTTAACATTCATAAATCGTTGCAAAACGAATGCTCCGAAAATAGTGATCTACCGCACATATCCCTCCCCATCTACCGAAGCGAATGTCTACGCTTATAAGACGCCCGGATAAACCTGTCTTTTGAACACACAACCGGAGGTCCCTATCACCATGTTCAACCAGAAACTACAGGCTACCGAGAACATCGAGTTCGAGATTGCAGAAGAGCTGCGCTACGAGACCGATCCCTGCGAGTTGAAACTGGATGAAATGATTGAGGCGGAGCCGGAACCCGAAATGATCGAGGGGCTACCCGCCTCCGATGCGTTGACGCCCGCAGACCGCTATCTTGAACTGTTCGAGCATGTGCAGTCGACGCGGCTGTTTGCGGACAGTAAAACCTTTCCCGACTGCGCGCCGAAGATGGATCCGCTGGATATCCTGATCCGCTACCGCAAGGTCAGACGCCACCGGGATTTCGACCTGCGCCAGTTTGTGGAGAACCACTTCTGGATGCCGGAAACGTACGGCACAGAATATGTCTCCGACCCGGGACTCTCCCTGAAAGAGCATATTGATAACCTGTGGCCGGTGCTGACGCGCGAGCCGCAGGATCATATTCCCTGGTCTTCCCTGCTGGCCCTGCCGCAGGCCTATATCGTCCCCGGCGGGCGATTCAGCGAGACCTACTACTGGGATTCCTATTTCTCCATGCTGGGGCTGGCGGAGAGCGGCCGTAACGATCTGCTCAAATGTATGGCGGACAACTTCGCCTGGCTGATTGAACGCTACGGGCATATCCCCAACGGCAACCGCACCTATTACCTCAGCCGCTCACAGCCGCCGGTCTTTGCCCTGATGGTGGAGCTGTTCGAGGAGGACGGCGTGCGCGGTGCGAAACGCTATCTGGATCACCTCAAAATGGAATACGCCTTCTGGATGGACGGCGCGGAGTCGCTGCTGCTTAACCAGGCTTACCGCAGCGCCGTGCGTATGCCGGACGGTTCACTGCTCAACCGCTACTGGGACGACCGTGATACCCCGCGCGACGAATCGTGGATCGAGGACGTGGAAACCGCGCGCCACTCGGGTCGTCCGCCCAATGAGGTGTATCGCGATCTGCGCGCGGGGGCGGCGTCCGGCTGGGATTACTCGTCCCGCTGGCTGCGCGATCCGTCGCGGCTCGCCAGCATCCGCACGACGCAGTTTATCCCCATCGATCTGAACGCCTTCCTGTTCAAGCTGGAAAGCGCTATCGCCAACATCTCGGCGTCGAAAGGGGATAAAGAGACGGCAGAGGCGTTCCGCCAGAAAGCCAACGATCGCCGCGCGGCGGTGAACCGCTATCTGTGGGACGAGGAGAGCGGCTGCTACCGCGATTACGACTGGCGACGCGAAGAGCTGGCGCTGTTTTCTGCCGCCAGCATTGTGCCGCTGTATGTTGGAATGGCGACGCACGAGCAGGCAGAACGTTTGTCGGATGCGGTCAAGGCGCGTCTGCTGACGCCGGGCGGAATTCTGGCGACCGAGTACGAAACCGGCGAGCAGTGGGATAAACCCAACGGCTGGGCGCCGCTGCAGTGGATGGCGATTCAGGGATTCAAGCAGTACGGCAACGACTCGCTGGGCGATGAGATCGCCTGGAGCTGGCTGCATACGGTGAACCATTTTTATAAGACGCATCACAAGCTGATTGAGAAGTACCACATCGCCAGCAGCACGCCGCGCGAAGGCGGCGGGGGTGAGTATCCGCTGCAGGACGGTTTCGGCTGGACGAACGGCGTGGTGCGGCGGCTGATTGGGTTGTATGGGGAGCCTTAAGCGGGGTGCGGTCTGGTGCCCTCACCCCTCACCCTAACCCTCTCCCCAGAGGGGAGAGGGGACTGCACGGTGCGCTCTTCATCTCCCTCGCCCCTATGGGGAGAGGGCTGGGGTGAGGGGAAAAATTTTAGCGAATCACCTCATAAATGGCAGTCTGAATGGACTGCCATTTTTTCGTGGTGGCATCCGGCTGCGACTGCGCGCGGCGAGTGGCCATGTCGAGATCGTGCTGCTGGCGTTTCACCACGGCAGGCACGGTGCAGAACGCTTTGAGATACTCTTTACGAACCGAGGTCAGAGACTCACCGTTCGACATGGCGTGGCTGAGCGTGTTGATGAAGCGACGGCACGGCTTTTCTTCCACCATGTTCTGGCGGTAGCGTAGCATCAGCTCCAGCACATCGTCATAGCCTGCCGACATCGCCTCTTCGGTCCAGGACAGCTTCCAGTCCATACCGCCCTGCAAAAATAGCAGGGTCACTCGGGTATCGTTGCGGTTAATGGCCGAGCGGAAATTATTCTCGTCCCAGGTGACCCCCATGCGCGTGAGCGTTTCGCGCGAGGAAGGCGTCTCGCGCATTTCCTGCGGAGGAGCCGCTTCAGCCGCGCTGGCGGTTGCAGGCTGCGGTTTGCTGCTGGTCACTAGCCAGAAGCCCCCCGCCACGATAGCAATCACCATGACGCCAACCGCCCCCCATAGCGCACCGGAAATGAGCTGCTCGCGTTGTTCGGGGGTACGCGGCGCGCGCTGGGTCGGCTTTTCAATGGTGTCACGGACTTCAAACAGATCCCCACCGGTGACCCGATCCATTTTCTGCGCCTTTTCCCAGAAGGTATGCAATTCGCTGGCATCTACCGCCATGAATCCGGCCGGATTGACGCGCGTTCTCCCCTCTTCAAACGCGCGCTGAACGGGCCGCGCGATCTGCGCGTAGTAGTTATCCAGCAGCTGGATTTGCGCCGAGCTTAGCGTTTTCTGAACGGTGATGCTGTTGCGGATTTGCCGAATGTCATCGAGGAAGGTTTGCAGCGTTTTGCGCGGTTCAACCAGCAGCGTCAGCATGGACGGGTCGCTGAACAGCGAAGCGTAATAGCGGCTGAACTCTTTTTTATCCACCAGCATCTGCGCCAGTTCACTGAACATCATGCCGCTGAGGACATCGTTGATCTCGCCAAGCTTCAGCCAGCGCCGCACGCGGTCAGCGTTAAACAGGGTCTTAAGATGGTTGTTCAGCCGCACCTGATCGGGCCAGGCCTGCTGGATGAGTCCTTTAATCATCAGCTCAATCGCGCGTACCTGCTTGTGCGCCTGCTGCTGCTGGAGTTCGCTTCCCGGTGCCAGGTCGGTGCTGTAGGTCAACAGCGGCTGCTGCAGGCGAAGATGTTCCAGCGCGGTCACAAACCGCATCGCCGCAATAAGCTGGTTTTCACTCACATCCTGTCCGCTTTCATACTGCGGAACGCGCTGCTGCAGCAGGCGCAGCTGGAGCGTAAATTCCGACATCTCGGCATCATTGAGGTTGAGTTTTTTCGCAACGGCTCCCCAGCCGCCCAGAGCTAATCGCGCGCTGTCGAGTTGTTCCAGAAACCAGCGTGGATCTTTTCCCTCAGAAGCATGTACGTTCAGAAGGAGTAAAATTTCCACCGACGCATGGCGAATGACCGCCAGACAGTGTTCAAACTGTTCGCGAATATGATGTGATGTGCTGAGAGTCATTGTTTTCCTTAAGCGACAACGAAGACATCCGGAATGGGCACGAAACGCCCTTTATTCTTTTTATTTATACGCGGTTAACCATACCTGACTTTCTGTTGAAATAAAGTGACAACCCTAAAATGATTTAAAATGTTTCAGGAGAATCTGAATGCCGGTTTTAATTACCTCTCGCCTGACCTGTTCGCCCCTGCAGGAGCAAGACTGGCCCTTTTTTCTGGCGCTACAGCAGCACCCGGACGTGATGCGCTTTGTGGCGGAAGGCCGCCCCGTCGCGGCGATCCGCGAGGCGTTTGATTCGCGCCTGACCCCATGGGCACCGGGCAGCGCCCACTGGCTTTGTCTCGTCGTACGTGACACCGCCTCACAGGCCCCGCTGGGCGTTACCGGGTATATTCATCGGGAGGAGGACTGCGCAGAAGTGGGCTTCCTTTTCGCACCCGAGGCGCAGGGGAAAGGTTACGGCTTTGAATCCCTGAAAGCACTTTGCGATTACGCTTTTCATCAGGGCGGTATACGGCGACTCACCGCCACCGTCACCGCGGGAAATGTCGCGTCAAGACGCCTGCTGGAAAAAGCCCGCTTTCGCCTGGAAGGTGAATTACGCGAGAGCTATTACCTTGCGGGGCGCTGGCAAAATGACTGGCTATTTGGTTTATTACAGCAGGAATACCTGAATAATAATTCCTGACCAACCGCTTTTTAGCAGATATTTCCCGGACGTCGTTTCCTCTTTAATGTCACTATTAAGAGGAAACGAATATCAAACGTCATTCGCTGAAAATATTTTCTGCCGCCATTGCGTTAATAAAAAAACATCCGGGTCTTTCTCTGGAGAAATATCGTGATGAAAAGGGGTTATCGGCTATGGCTGCCTGCGTTCTTTATCACTGTCAGTATGCAGACACATCCATACTAAGGGTTTCCTTAAGGGGCTCCTTCCCCTTAAGCCCGCGCATCACAGGAACATACCGCCTGATACTTCAATACGTTGCGCATTCATCCAGCCCAATTTATCGCTGAGCAGTGCCGCAATGGCATCGCCAATATCGTCCGGCAGCCCCACCCGGCCCAGCGCCGTCTGCGAGGCCAGAAGCTGATTCAGCTCCGCGTTGTCGCGCACGCGTCCGCCGCCAAAGTCGGTTTCAATCGCGCCCGGCGCAATGATATTGACGGAAATTCCGCGCGCGCCCAGCTCTTTCGCCTGATAACGCGTCAGCACTTCCATCGCTCCCTTCATGGCCGCGTAGGTCCCAGAGCCCGGCTGGGTAAAACGGGCCAGCCCGCTGGAGACGTTGAGGATACGCCCCCCGTCGTTAAGCAGCGGCAGCAGGCGCTGGGTCAGGAAGAAAGGTCCTTTGAAATGAATGTTCAGCGCTTCATCAAACTGGGCTTCCGTCGTGTCGGCATAGGGCGCATATAAACCCGTTCCGGCATTGTTCAATAAATAGTCAAAGGTTTCGCGCTGCCAGACGGTCTTAAGGGTTTCCTGAAGCTGTCGGGCAAAATGATCAAAACCCGTGATATCCCCGACGTTGAGCTGTAATGCCGCTGCGTTGACGCCTTTTTCCTGAATTTCATGCACAACATCCAGCGCTTCCTGCTGGCTACGATTGTATGTCAGGACAATTCCCGTTCCGTCTGCCGCCAGCTTTAACGCAGCGTTTTTACCCAGACCACGGCTACCACCCGTCACTAATGCGATACGTTCACTCATCATAAACCTCGTTTTGGCTGTTAAGGAGATTGAGAAAGAGCTTATTAGGTGATAGAAAATCAATAAAGATGGGTTAAAACGCTTCACTGTTTCAACAGAAACAACAATGAGCTTCCTCTATGGATAAAATTCACGCAATGCAGTTGTTCGTCCGCGTCGCGGAACTGGAGAGTTTTTCCCGCGCGGCCGAAACATTAACCCTGCCGAAAGGCAGCGTCTCGCGGCAAATTCAGGCCCTGGAAAACCGGCTTGGCACCCAGCTATTGCACCGCACCACGCGACGCGTCAGCCTGACGCAGGACGGCATGGTCTATTACGAACGGGCAAAAGATCTGCTGGCAAACCTTGATGAACTCGACGGTATGTTTCAGCACGATCCCTCCAGCATCAGCGGTCGGCTCCGCGTGGATATGCCCGTCGGCGTTGCTCGAAATTTAGTCATCCCCAAACTGCCTGCTTTTCTGCAGCACTATCCGGGCATTGAACTCGAGCTCAGCAGCAGCGATCGTCTGGTGGATGTGATCCGCGAAGGGTTTGATTGCGTGGTGCGCGTCGGCACATTGAAGGATTCAGGGCTGATTGCCCGTCCGCTGGGCAAGCTGTCGGTGATTAACTGCGCCAGCCCGGATTATCTGGCGCGATTTGGCTACCCGGAAACCCTGGACGATTTAGGCTCGCACGCCGTGATCCACTACGCCGCAATGCTGGGAACCCGCCCGCAGGGCTTTGAGTTTTATAATGGCAGTACGACGCAGTGGATAAAAACGGGCGGGGTGTTAACCGTCAACAGCACGGAAACTTACCAGGCTGCCTGTCTCGCCGGGCTGGGCATTATTCAGGTTCCGCGGGTTGGGGTGCGCGATTTACTGCGCGCGAAGAAACTGATTGAGATCCTCCCGCAATACCGGGCCGAAGCGATGCCTGTCTCCCTGATTTACCCTCACCGCCGCAACCTCTCCCGCCGGGTCCATCTGTTCATGGAGTGGCTTACCGAACTCACAAAAGCTTACGTGGACTAGCCGCAAGCTATAATTCAAAAACACATCCAGCTCAACGAAAAGGAAAATGCGCGTGACGCCGGAAAACAATCCGCAACGACCCACCCAACATTTAGAGTATGAGCCCATCAAAAAGATGGAAACCGAGCCTGAAGCGCCCGCAACGCCGGGAACAGCCAGCAAAGCGCTGGGTACGGTTACCAGCATGGCAGAAAAGATCCAGCAGCTTCCCATGATTGCGCACCTGATACGCGCCACAGAACGGTTTAATGACCGTATGGGAAACCAGTTTGGTGCCGCCATCACCTATTTTTCCTTCCTGTCGATGATACCCATCCTGATGGTGTCGTTTGCGGCAGCCGGTTTTGTGCTCGCGTCGCACCCGACGCTGCTGCAGGATATCTTCACTAAGATCCTGAATAACGTCAGTGACCCGACCCTTGCCAGCACGCTCAAAAGCACCATCAATACCGCCGTTCAGCAGCGTACCACCGTCGGCATCGTCGGTTTGCTGATTGCCCTTTACTCCGGCGTTAACTGGATGGGCAACCTGCGCGAGGCCATCCGCGCCCAGTCGCGCGACGTCTGGGAGCGTAAGCCGCAGGACCAGGAGAAAATCTGGGTGAAGTATCTCCGCGATTTTGTTTCGCTGATTGGCCTGCTTGTCGCGCTGATCGTGACGCTTTCCATTACCTCCGTGGCGGGCTCGGCGCAGCAGATGATCATCTCCGCGCTGTATCTTGATTACATCGAATGGCTCAAGCCCGCCTGGCGCGGCATTGGGCTGGCCATTTCCATCTTCGCCAACTACCTGCTGTTCTTCTGGATATTCTGGCGCTTGCCCCGCCATCGTCCGCGCAAGAAGGCGCTGATCCGCGGCACGTTGATTGCGGCGATCGGCTTTGAGGTGATCAAAATCGTGATGACCTACACGCTGCCGTCGCTGGTGAAATCCCCTTCTGGCGCGGCGTTTGGCTCGGTGCTGGGACTGATGGCCTTCTTCTATTTCTTCGCCCGCCTGACGCTGTTCTGCGCGGCATGGATTGCCACCGCCGAGTACAAAGGCGACACGCGAATGCCCGGTAAAACGCACCGCTAGCCCCGCTCTCGGGCTGAAATTTCAGCCCGATTCATCATTTCAGCATATAAATCCAGTCCGTAACTTTTATTTAACTGAAAACCAGTTTAATTGACTGATATTTAAAATCTGTGAAGCATTTCATAGACGTGTTTTCGCTGGCCTGAAAATTATCCGCTTTTTGTTGCTTTTATCACCAGCACGCGGCTTTGTTACAGATTGAAATGTCGCTTTTGCTGTGCGTAATATGGCCTTTCGTTCGACAAAAATAAGAAAATATTATGCAAGCAACAGCCACCACACTCGACTCAGGGACGGAAAACGTTCCGGTAAACTCGCGCAATAAAGTTGTCGTCGCCTCGCTGATTGGCACCGCCATTGAGTTCTTCGACTTTTATATTTATGCCACCGCCGCGGTCATCGTCTTCCCGCATATTTTCTTCCCTCAGGGCGATCCGACGGCGGCCACGCTGCAGTCTCTGGCCACCTTTGCCATCGCGTTTGTTGCGCGTCCGATTGGCTCTGCGCTGTTTGGACACTTTGGCGATCGCATTGGCCGAAAAGTCACCCTGGTGGCCTCGCTGCTGACGATGGGCATCTCCACCGTAGCCATCGGTCTGCTGCCGACCTATGAAACCATCGGCATTCTGGCGCCGGTCCTGCTGGCGCTGGCGCGTTTCGGTCAGGGTCTGGGGCTGGGCGGTGAATGGGGCGGCGCGGCGCTGCTGGCCACCGAGAACGCCCCGGCGCGCAAGCGCGCGCTGTACGGTTCATTTCCGCAGCTGGGCGCGCCGATTGGCTTCTTCTTTGCCAACGGGACGTTCCTGCTGCTCTCCTGGCTGCTGACGGATGAACAGTTCATGAGCTGGGGCTGGCGTCTCCCGTTTATCTTCTCAGCCGTGCTGGTGCTGATTGGCCTGTATGTGCGTGTTTCGCTGCATGAGACTCCTGTGTTTGCGAAAGTGGCCGCGGCGAACAAGCAGGTGAAAGTGCCGCTGGGTACGCTGCTGACCAAACACGTCCGCGTGACCGTGCTGGGCACGTTCATCATGCTGGCAACCTATACGCTGTTCTACATCATGACCGTCTACTCCATGACGTTCAGTACCGCCGCCGCGCCGGTTGGCCTGGGCCTGCCGCGTAACGAAGTGCTGTGGATGCTGATGATGGCGGTGATCGGGTTTGGCGTGATGGTACCGATTGCGGGCCTGCTGGCGGACAAATTTGGTCGTCGTGCGAGCATGATTACGATCACCACGCTCATCATTCTGTTTGCTCTGTTCGTCTTCCCGCCGCTGCTGGGTTCAGGTAGCCCGGCGCTGGTGATGGCCTATCTGCTGATTGGCCTGAGCCTGATGGGGCTGACCTTCGGCCCGATGGGCGCGCTGCTGCCTGAGCTGTTCCCGACGGAAGTGCGTTATACCGGCGCGTCGTTCTCCTACAACGTTGCCTCTATTCTAGGCGCGTCCGTTGCGCCGTATATCGCCACCTGGCTGCAGGCGAACTATGGTCTGTTCTATGTGGGCGTCTATCTGGCGGCCATGGCAGCGCTGACGCTGATTGCGCTGCTGCTGACGCACGAGACGAAGCATCAGGCTCTGTAATTCACTGCGGCCTGATGCCCTCACCCCGGCCCTCTCCCACAGGGAGAGGGAGAAAGGGAGCTACTTCTTCATCTGCAACAAAATAGTCCGGCACTGATTGGCCTCGCCTTCTGACGGCGAAATCAACGCCAGCAGCGCTGCGGCCGGGGTGACCAGCGTCGCCAGGGCCGCAGCCACCGCACCGCGCGCAATCAGCGGTCCGGGCTTCACGCCCGCCTGAGGGTTTTTGAAGGTTCCGCGCACGTAAAGCGGCGAGCGCAGGGTGATGATGCGGATCCCCTTACTTTCCGGGTCAATCGTCAAATCAAGCTGCTCCGAGGCCATGCTGGCGGTCCCGGTCACGTTAATCACCGCGTTTTCCGTGTCGAAGGCAAATATCTGCGGACGCGCCACGCCGTTAACCAGATCCAGATTGGCCGCCGCGCAGTTCACCCGCACCTCGTCATCACCAAAAATTTGCCCGATGACGTAGTTACCGACGTTCAGCCCCAGGATCTCCATCAGGTTGCGGCTGACCAGCCCGTCGTTCATCAGCAGCTTCAGGTTACCATTGCCGCTGCCCAGCAGCGCCGCCACCGAGTTCCCCACGCCGCGAATGTCGGCATCACCGTTCATTTCACCGAGGGTTTTCTGCATCAGCTCTACGTTCGGCATCAGCTCTTTCAGCTTCAATCGACGCGCCTGGATCTCCGCCCGTCCCTGCATCGGCTTCTTATCGCCTTCCAGATGAATGTTCGAGGAAATTGTCCCGCCCGCCATGCCGAACTTCAGCGGCTGCAGGCGCAGGTCGGCATTTTTGAGGAGGATATGGGTCGAAAGATTGCTGATCGGCAGCGTACTGCCATGTTCAATTTTTCCGCCTTTGAAGCGCACATCCGCATCCATCACGTTCCATTTGTCGGTTTCGAAGCGATCGTATGGCAGCACTTTGCCCGCAGGCTGAACATCCTTTTTGACCTCTTTCGACCTGGTACCTTTACCCGAATCCACGCCAATCAGCGGACCAAGATCGGCCAGACGCAACTGACGGGACTCGACATCCCCTTCCAGTTTCGGGCGCGGTTTTCCGGTGGTGTAGGTCAGCGCGCCGTGGATGTCGCTGTCGCCGATACGGCCGTTGAAGTCCCGGTAGTCAAAAACGGACGCTTTTTCGGTATCGATTTTGGCGACCAGATGCCCGTCCGTTTCGAACGGCGGGGTATCCGGCAGCAGCACGCCGGTCAGTTCATACAGCTCGCCCAGCGAATCGCCGGCAAATTTAAGCTGAAGATCGACGCCCCCCATATTCATCGGGTCGTTGACCGTGCCCACGAACGCCACGCGGGTATTACCGGAACGGAAGTCCGCCTGCACCGGGAACGGCGTGCCTTCGCTCCGCAGCGCCAGCATGCCGCCTATTTTCCCTTTACCGCTGAGAGGCCGATCGTTGTAGCGTCCTTTTGCCGTCAGGCCGAAGACATAGTCGCCTACGCTTGCCGCGTCGCCTTTTGCTTTCGTGCCCGTGACCTCGCTAAACGGCAGCGGTTTGCCCAGCGGATCGACGAGGATCTCCACATCCGCCTTGCTGACCTTATCGTCGATGGCGATCCGTCCGCGATCGAAAAGAATATTGTCGAGACGGAATGACCAGGAAGAAGGCTGGGCATTCGGATCTTTTTCGCTGTCGCTGGCAAGGTTAAACGTCCAGTTGTTGTTTTTTTCTGAGAGTCGGATCAGGCGCGCATCGGGCTGCTGAAGTTTGATCCACGGCAGATAGACCGTTTTGGTGAGGAGCGCCAGCGGAGCCAGCGTGGCCTCAACGCGCGGCAGGTGGATCATGGTGACGTCCGGGATATCCGGCGGGTTGCCGAGAATGATGTCGTCGGCATGGACGTGAGGCCAGGGGATCCAGCTGCGCCAGCCGGGCTCCTCTTTCTGACGCTCCCATACCACCCCTAAATCGCCGCGTATGGCGAAGGGGCGGTTCAGTTCGGTTGAGACTTTCTGGTTGATGGTCGGCTTGAGACGGTTCCAGTCAAACGTCGCAATAATGATGGCGACGACCACGATCAACAACAAGAAAATCCCTGCTGTCCAGGAGATTACCCTGGTTGTTCTCGTCATTTTTATCCCCTTTCCTGATGACCTGTCCTGTAAAACTATAGTCCAGACAAAGGGAAGCGGGCTTATCAGAGGGTCGTTATAACGCTATCGAGGCGATCCATGGGTACCGGGCGGGAGAGATAATAGCCTTGCGCCGCCGCTGCGGGAGAGTTTTGCACATCACGCCACTCTTCCAGTGTTTCCACACCTTCAACAATCACGCCCTGGCAATAGCGGTTCATCAGCTGTAATAACAGCGTAAACAGATTCCGCCCTTCCGGGGTCTGACGCAGCATAATGAACAGGTCGCGGGCCACTTTGATGTAGTCGTAGCGCACCTCACTCAGGGCGGAGAAGTTCGCCATGCCGGTGCCAAAGTCATCCAGCCACAGCGGGCCGTATTCGCATATCGACGCAAACGAGGAGTCCTGCGGCAGGCGGACATGCTCCACCAGCTCAAAGCGCATCCACGGCAGGGTGGCGATCAGCTCCTGCAATTTTGCGTTCTGACGCAGCGCCAGCAGGGTTGGACCATCGACGTTCACCGAGGCGAGGATATCGTGCTGTTCGAAAAAGGGCTGCTTCGTCGCCAGCATACGAAGCTGCTCTTCCAGCACGTCCAGGCGCTGGCGAACGGCAACTTCGGCAAAATAGCGATCCGGCGCGATGCGCTGAGTAGGGTTTGAGGGGTGCGTAACGACGGTCAAAATTTCAATTGCCATCAGTCGACCATCTGTTCGGTAGATCGGCTGATAGGTGTACGCACGCTCACATTGCAGCCAGTAGCGATGCTCCTGCAAGTTCTCAATACTTGCCTCAGGCGTAGTGCTCAGCCGCTGGATAACCTGCTCTGACTTCATTTCAGATGTCCTGTTGTTGGGATAGCCTTTCTGGACTCGTCACAGGATTATCGGCGCGACAATTGAGAACTTTATGTTCAATTCACCGGGAAAATGAAATTAAGATGACAGAAATGCGCGGGAACACGCGCTGGCTCAAATAAAATAATGGAACGTTGTTTTAATATAGTTGACCGGTTAATTCACTCAGCGCACACTGCTGATATTTCTTCTGTTCAGGTTCACGACTATGTCCAAAAAAATTGCCGTGATTGGCGAATGCATGATTGAGCTGTCACAAAAAGGCGCGGAAGTCAGCCGCGGATTTGGTGGCGATACGTTAAACACGTCCGTTTATATTGCCCGTCAGGTCGCGCCTGAGGCGCTCACCGTGAACTACGTGACCGCCCTGGGTACGGACAGCTTCAGCCAGCAAATGCTGGAGGCCTGGCAGAGTGAACATGTCGAAACGTCGCTGATTCAGCGTATAGAGAACCGCCTCCCGGGGCTTTATTACATCGAAACCGACAGCACCGGCGAACGCACGTTTTATTACTGGCGTAACGAAGCCGCGGCCAAATTCTGGCTGGAGAGCGACGCGGCCGCGGCCATCTGCGAAGAGCTGGCGACCTTTGACTACCTCTATCTGAGCGGGATTAGCCTGGCGATCCTGAGCCCTACCAGCCGTGAAAAGCTGCTCTCGCTGCTGCGCGAATGCCGTGCAAACGGCGGCAAGGTTATTTTCGATAACAACTACCGCCCGCGCCTGTGGGCCAGCCGCGAAGAGACGCAGCAGATCTATCAGCAGATGCTGCAGTGCACCGACATCGCCTTCCTGACGCTCGACGATGAAGACGCTCTGTGGGGTGAGAAACCGGTAGAGGACGTGATTGCACGCACGCAGGCGGCTGGCGTGAGCGAAGTGGTGATTAAGCGCGGGGCGGATTCGTGCCTGGTCGCGGTGGCGGGCGAAGCGCTGGTTGACGTTCCGGCGGTGAAGCTTGCCAGAGAGAAAGTGATTGATACCACGGCGGCCGGTGATTCATTCAGCGCGGGCTATCTGGCGGTACGTCTGACGGGTGGAACGCCGGAAGCGGCGGCACAGCGTGGGCACCTGACGGCCAGCACGGTGATTCAGTATCGCGGAGCGATTATTCCGCGTGAGGCGATGCCTGTTTAAGGAGGGTGCGGGCTGATGCCCTCACCCTAACCCTCTCCCACAGGGAGAGGGAATGTTTAAGCATTACTGCCCTTGCGGAATATCCGTCGCGTCCGGATGTAAATCATCAGCCGTGGCGGCCTGCGCTGGCTGCGGCGCGGTAGCCATAATGGAATCCCAGGTCTTCTGAAGTTCCTTCATGTCATATTCCGGCTCGCCCTTCGGTTGCAGGAGGATCAACGCCATCTCCTGCGACAGCTGCTGACGGAGGTCCTGATTGAGCATCTCGACGGTCAGACCGTTCAGGAAGTCCTGACGCAGTTTCTGGTACTGTTCCGGCGCAATGTCCACCACCTGATTCTGCAGGGAGCGAATACGCTGGCTGATCAGAATGTCGGTATCGGCGCGAGCGTAGGTCGCAAACAGCTTCTGCAGCTCGAGTTTTTTCTGCGCCACGAGAGCGTTGAACTCCTCTTCGGAAAGCCCCTCTTTACGCACTTTTGCCAGCTCTTTTGCGACCACGCCCAGATTGGCATTCAGCTTATCGCCCGGCGATTCAACGTTGATGGCACACTGCGCACGCTGGAACAGCACGCGGCAGTCAAAGCCAAGACCGATATTCTTCACGTTGTTCTTGCTCAGCGTCTGCTGAACGTGCCAGAACAGCGCTTCACGCGCCAGATCGGCACGCCAGTAGCGTAACATCGCCGCGGACTCGCGGATTGGCTGCCAGGCGTTATCCCACATGACGGAGAGGCGATCCTGACGCACGGCGTCCGTCATAATGCTGACAGGCTCTGCACGCAGCGGAGAGAGCGTCGGGACAGGGGCTGGCGTTTCACGCTTGCCTTTCAAATCACCAAACGCTTTGTTGATCTGCTCCACCACCGCGCGGCTGTCCACGTTACCCACCACGATCAGCGTCATCGCGTCCGGGGTATACCACTTCTGGTAGAACGATTTTACCTGTTCGGCGTCCACCGGCTGTTTCAGCGGTTCGGCCGGGTCATGTCCCAGCAGCGTCGAGCCCTTCAGGCGGTAACGCCACCAGCCCTCTTTGGTATCCCCGGGCCAGGTCGCCACCATGTCGCTGTTGCTCAGCGCATAGTTGACGGTGTCCGGCGTAATCGCCAGATTGCCAGAGGCATCGGAGAGATACGTAAGCGCTTCTTTAAGGAGGTCGTTACGGTTATTAGGCAGGCTCAGGTTAAACATGGTGTAGTCATACGAGACCACAGCCGGAGGGAGCGGGCGTTTCGGATCGATGGCCTGCTGCCAAAGCGAACGCACCTGAACCGCTTGCAGGCTGCCGCTCTGCGTGAGCGCCAGCCGGGGAATAAAATGGCTAAAACCGGTTTGCTGAGTGCTTTCCGCGAGGGAACCGGTATTAATGGACAGACGGATTTCTACACGGTCACTGGGACGTTGCGGAGTGGCTAAAACCTGCCACTGAAAACCGTTCGCTAATGTCCCTTGTTGCCAGGCCGGGTCTGGCTGGAGCGCATCTGCCTGCACATAACTGGCTGCTGCCATCATCAGCAAACCGCCGGTTAAGAGTCGAATTTTTGTGCCCTGCATGTGAACCCCTGATCAACATTCCTGGTTAAAAAAGAGTGTTTCGCGACGCGCTTCACTCTTAAAGATGACGATGAAAACACGTCGATTAGACCGCGCGTTCGGCAAAACGTCACGGTCAGAAGTGAAATATACCCAAAAAAAATCTTGTCGAATTATGACAGGTACGAACAGTTATTATGCGCAGGAGCCCGCATCCCGACAAGGGAATACGGGCATTTGTGACAAGATTAAGAGGTTAAGCCAGGATTTTTGCTGTCAGTTGAACGGTTATTCAGAGTATCGTCGAGCTTTTTGTGATCCAGCTCTTTCACCCATTTCGCCACCACCACCGTCGCCACGCCGTTACCCACCAGGTTGGTTAACGCACGCGCCTCTGACATGAAGCGGTCGATACCGAGAATCAACGCCAGACCCGCCACCGGCAGGTGACCCACAGCGGAAATAGTAGCAGCCAGCACGATAAAGCCACTGCCCGTAACGCCTGCCGCGCCTTTAGAGGAGAGCAGGAGCACCACCAGCAGGGTAATCTGATGGAAAATATCCATATGGCTGTTGGTCGCCTGAGCGATAAACACGGCCGCCATCGTCAGGTATATCGAGGTGCCGTCCAGGTTGAAGGAGTAGCCCGTCGGGATCACCAGCCCGACCACCGATTTACGGCACCCCAGCTTTTCCATCTTGTCGAGCATACGCGGCAGCGCGGATTCTGAAGAGGAGGTCCCCAGAACGATCAGCAGCTCTTCGCGGATGTAACGGATAAATTTGAAGATGTTGAAACCCGTCGCGCGGGCGATGGAGCCCAGCACCACGACCACGAAAAGGATACAGGTGATATAGAAGCAGATAATCAGCTGACCCAGCTGCACCAGCGTACCGACGCCATACTTACCGATGGTGAAGGCCATCGCACCGAAAGCACCGATCGGCGCCAGGCGCATGATCATATTGATGATGCCGAAAATCACCTGGGAGAAGCTTTCGATCACATTAAAGATAAGCTGGCCTTTGCTGCCCAGACGGTGCAGAGCAAAGCCAAACATCACGGCGAACAGCAGAACCTGCAGGATGTTTCCGCTGGCGAACGCGCCAATGACGCTGCCCGGTATCACGTCCAGCAGGAAGGCCACCACGCCCTGATCCTTCGCCTGCTCGGCATACACCGCGACCGCTTTGGCATCCAGCGTTGACGGGTCTACGTTCATCCCCGCGCCCGGCTGCACCACGTTGACGATGATCAGACCGATAATCAGCGCAAGGGTACTGACCACTTCAAAATAGAGAAGCGCCACTGCACCGGTACGACCGACCGCCTTCATGCTTTCCATGCCAGCGATGCCCGTCACGACGGTACAGAAGATCACCGGCGCGATGACCATTTTGATGAGCTTAACGAACGCGTCGCCAAGCGGTTTCATTTGCGCACCCAGCTCAGGGTAATAGTGACCCAGCAGAATACCGATGGCGATGGCTGTCAGGACCTGGAAATAAAGACTTTTGAAGAGTGAGGTTTTCATAAGGTGTCCTTGGGAAGAAAAACCACAGGCTTTGTAAGGTTATGGTTAACCTGCGGCTTTAAAATAACACCCACATAACAGGACAGAAATAAACTCAGTTCAAATTTGAAACACAAATGTTAAGAACTTTGAGCTGGCTCGCACAAGCCAGCAACAAAATTACACTTTTGCGTTATTGTCAGCACCAGAAAGGTATCGTTCTTCAAAGACATCCGAAGGAACAGCAGGGGCAAAAAGGAAGCCTTGTCCGCTCTCCACGCCCGCCTCTGCCAGCCATGCGCGTTGCGCTTCGGTTTCAATCCCCTCGGCAATAAGATGCAGGTTGAGGCTGCGCGCCATCTGGATAATCGCCTGCACCATGCTGCTGTCGCCAGGCAGACCGTCGACAAACGCTTTATCAATTTTGAGCACATCCACCGGAAGGGTTTTCATGTGCTGAAGCTGACGCAGCCCGGCGTATCCCATGCCAAAATCGTCCAGCGCAATGCGAATGCCGGCATTACGCAGCGGTTTCAGAATTGCGACTGCCTGATTAGGGTCGTCGATGCGTCGGCTCTCCGTCACTTCCAGAGTTAACGTATCAGGCTTGATTCGGTAACGATGGATCAGCTCCAGCATCTCTGAAACCATGGTTGGGTGCATCAGCTGTACGGCAGACAAATTGACCGACAGCGGCAGCGTCACACCGCGCTCCTGCCAGGCAGCAAGCTGACGGCAGGACTCCTCCAGCACCCAGTAGCCGACGGTAACCATCAGGCCGCAGGACTCAATGCGCTCAATCAGCCCTTCCGGCAGCTCCCATGAACCATCCGGCTGCTGCACGCGCAGCAGTGCCTCGGCGCTTTTCACTTCTCCCGTCAGCAAATTCACCTGCGGCTGTAGCCAGAGGGCAAACTGGCGGTTATCCAGCGCGGTCAGGATGTCGCTCTCTTCCGTCAGGCGCTGCTGCGCCTTTTCCATCTCTTCCGGCGCGAAGAACTGGATCTGATTTTTGCCTTTGCGCCGGGCGGTGAACGCCGCCGAGAACGCGCGATGATAAAGCTGCTCTGCCGTTAAATCGCCATAGTACATCGCAATACCGATACTGGCGCTTGGACGAAGCTGGATACCCTGAATGGGCAACCGCTCATTAATGACAGTGAGTACTTGCTGACCTAAAGTGATCGCATGCCAGGGTTCTTTTACGCCGTTGGCAATCACCACCAGGTCGTAACCGCTGACCTGGGTCAGCACCATGCGCGGGGCAAGGACAGACTTCACTTTCTCCACCAGGGTCAGCAGCAGCATTTCGCGCTGGCTCTCCCTGAGCACGCCAGCCGTATCCTGCAGGGTTTCACAGGCGATAACCATCAGCGCCGTGGTTTGCTGACGGGCAACGGTCTGCTCCAGCATCGCCATCAGGAAGGCTTTATTGGGAAGCTCCGACACCGGGAAGCGCGTGGCGCTGCTGTTTAACTCATCCTGCTGGCGCTGAATGCGCTGCTGGTTGAGGTTGTAGCTGCGCACCAGCATGCCTATCTCATCGTCATGATGCAGACGCGGCAGCTCAAGCTGATGCCCCATCTGATCCTGCGGCGCAAGCGTATTCAGCTCGCGGGCGATACGGCGCAGCGGATGAACAATCAGCCGGTTAATGCACCAGGTGAGCGCCACGCTGAGAATAAGCGTCATAAGTAAGCAAGTGGTCACTAACGTAACCACCCAGCTCATGACGAATTTATACATGCGGTAGGAATCCGCCTGTAATACCAGGTAGGCCAGCGGCTGCGGATTGGCAGGGCGTTCAAGCGAATAAACGGGCAGCGAAATCTGCACCGGCAGTTCAAACAGGCGCATCACCATCATCGGGACGGGACGCTCCGGGATAAAGCTCATCCGCAGCGCCTGAAACTGATTGGGCAAGACGACATCGGCGCGGCTAACGACGCCGGCAGGCTGAATGCGTTTTAAAATGGTTTCCGCTTCGGGAATATCCCCTTTCAGGATAGCGGCAGAGAGCGGGCCGCGCACCGATCGCGCGATACTTTCTAACTGCGAAGCCGTGTTATAGCGATTCTGCTGTACGGAATGAAACAGCAAAATTACGCAGAAGAGTAGTACAAACAGCATGGTGACGGCAGAAACCATCGCCATCTGTTTGATTGTTAAGGAACGGCTGACACGCAAAATGACTCTCCACAAAACTCGAAGCGCAGGGCGCGCCAGGGTGTAAACCTGGCGCGCCTGAGTATACCCGATTGCCGCGCTATTAAGAGAGACTTACAAATGGATTAAGGATAATCCGATTACCAGTCCGCGTAAGGGATGAGCGGCTGCGGCGGTAAGTCCATATCGCCCTGCCAGCCTGCAGCAGAGTAACGCACATAGATCAGCGCATGGCTTGGGGTATAGTCTTTCGCTTCCTGAATATCCACGCCCATGCCCACAAACCAGTTGGACGTTACGCGGCGTTCGATAATGGCCCGCGCGGTATAACCCGTGCCAGAGGAACTGCTGCCGGTTTCCATCACGCCCCGGTCGGTATAGCGGTCTGGCTCATCGGTCGGGATCAGATTCTGGATCGGGTAGCGCAGTTCGTCTTTGGTTTTCGAGTGAGACCAGGACACCGAGCCGCCCAGCTCCCAGGACCAGTTCTCCGTGCGTTTACGCCAGGTCACCGGCAGTGCGAAGGAGACATACTCCTGCGGGCTGTAGTAGCCGCCCTGACCCAGGGTATAACCGCTCAGGTCTTTGTCGTAGTGCCAGAGCATATTGGAGACGCCGACCGTCAGGCGCTCGTTGTTTTTATTAATGAGCTTGTAGTAGTAACCCGTCATCCAGCGGACGCGCCAGTTATCTTCCACATTTTTACCCGTCAGCGTTTCCGCGTTCAGGCTTGACCAGACGCCGTTCGCTTCCCCTTTGTCATAGCTCATGCTTACGCCGCCACCGGTGGCACGTACGCCGCCCCAGGTGGTGCCGGTGTTGGTATCTTTTTGCCCGGCGAACGCCAGCAGAGAGCTGGAGATGGGGCGGCGATGGGCGTTAACGGTATAGCCGATGGGGCCCAGATCGCTGCTGTAGCTGATGCCGCCCACCACGTCGACGACGTCAAAGCCCATTGGCGTGGTGCCAATATCCATCGCCCAGGTTTTATTCTGCCAGCCGACGGCGACGCTTGCGCCATTGTCGGACTGATGGGTGTTGCCGCTACACGGCGTTTCGTAGCAGGTCCCCCATTTTGGATCGTAGGTCCCGTTATTGTTATCAAATGAACCGGCGTCCATGTTGACCAGATCGCTTCTGAAGAACATGCGCCCGTCAGACAGCGGAGCATCCACCTGCAGCATGGTAGTGTGCGCTTTCAGGTCAGAATAGCCGCCCGTGCCGCTGGAGCCCCAGTAGTCGTGCTGCAGCGTGACGTTAACATCCTGCTGACGGTACAAGTCACCGGCATCGCTGCGCACGCCGCGCTTCAGCCAGTCGTCTTTTTCATCGTTACGCGTCAGACGAGTGAAACTGTCGTTGTCGGCCGGACGCGTCGTGGTGATGCCCGTCGACACCATCGCGTCTTTATAGGTTTCCAGCGCCTGCTGAGGCTGACCGTTTTGCGCCTGGAAACGCGCGGCATCACGTAACACCAGCGCGTTTTCCATGGAGCCGGGCTGCGATTTAGCCTGCGGAATGATTTTGTTGAAGGTCTGTTCTGCGGCAGCGGAATCGCCCAGACCTGCCTGCGCCATCGCGATCCGGCGCTGCATGTTGAGCGACAGCGGCTGGCCGTTTTGCGCGGCGGGCAGTTTCGCCAGCTCTGCGCGCGCGGCATCTTTGTCGCCCTGCGCGCTGTAAATCTCGGTCAGGCCGAGGATCGCGTCTTCGTTCTGCGGTTCACGCTGCAGAACGGCGTTATACGTCGTTTTCGCCGACGCCAGATCGCCACGCTGCTGCGCCCAGTCAGCCAGCGTCAGGTCGATGCGGGTGGAGGTCGGCTGCTGACGCAGAAGGTTTTCCGCCTCCTGCTCTTTTCCGCTGTCGCGCAGACGGTTGGCGGTTTCCAGCACCTGATTGCTTTGCAGGCGGTCGGCAAGCTCCTGAATATTGCCGTTCCACTGGCTGCGCGGCAGCGTGTCCAGATGCGCCAGCGCGGCGCGATCCTGATCGTTACCGGAAAGGTAGAGCCCGTTGGCATACACCTGATCCGGGTCGGACGGTTTCTGGCTGGCAAGCTGACGCATCAGGGTATCCGCCTGGCTGCGCTGACCCGCGCTGTAGAGATCGCGCGAGAGACGATAGGTTATCCACACGTCGCCGGGAGAGAGCGCCAGACGACGACGCTGAATCTCTGCCGCCTGGGCGTATTTCCCCTGATTTTCCAGCTGTTCTGCCTGAGCGGAGAGCTGCTCGTTGGTCAGACTGCGTTCAATATCATCAATGCTCCGGCGCTGGCTGGCGGAGAGAGACTGGATAAACTGCGAGGCCTTCTCCGGGGACTGCGCGCGGTAAATATTAGCCAGGCCGCGGACCGCATTGCTGTTGCCGCTGTCCATACGCAGCGCCTGGCGATAGTAACGTTCCGCCGCGTCGTTATCTTTACGCGCCGCGGCGGCATCGCCCAGCCCCAGCACGGCATAACTGTCGGTATTGTCGATACTGCGTGCCTGCTGATAGTAACGCTCCGCCTGCTCAGGGTTATTCGCCTTCAGGGCCGCATCGCCCTGCTGGATCAGCAGCCAGTAGCGGTTGACCTTCAGCAGACTGTCCCATTTACCCCGGTTATCGCTCTGGGGATCGAGGGCAATCGCCTTTTCAAACTGCGCCACCGCGCGGGCGCGGTCGCCTTTCTGGGAATAAGCCTGGCCAAGGGCGCCCACCGCTTCACTGTCGGCATGGTTGGCGCTGACGGCTTTCTGCAGCTCAGCCACCGCCTTACTTCCCTGCCCGGCATCCACCGCCGCCAGCCCTTCCGCTTTCGCGCGGAACGCCGGGTCAGCGAGCTGTTTTTGCTGTTCTTCGAGCTGGGCACGCGCCGCCGCGACGCTATCGCCGTCACTGAATACGCTCAGGTATTTTTGCAGCGCACTGACGCTGGCGCTGCTGGCAGGCTGGCCTTTGATTTGGTCATACCACATATCAGACGCCTGGCTGCGCCCGTTGGTCGATTTAGCCATCTCCTGCAATACCGCAAAGCCTTCATCACGGCGTCCGCTCTGGAACAAAAGCTGGGACAGCGTTGCCTGCAGCTGCGTATTTCCGGGGCTGCTGGTATTGATTTTCTTGAGCTGGTTAATGGCCGCATTCCGGCGAGCAGGGTCTTTGGCGACCACATTCCAGTATTCCGTCGCCACGTCGCCGCCCGGCGGGTTGCCGTCAAACAGCTTGTCATAGGCTGCAATCGCCTCCTGCGTGTGTCCCGTGGTGGCGAGCAAACGCGCCTGCTGGAGCTGCTGGCGGCCATCCGGGGTGGAAAGCAGCATCGTGTTGCGTGATGACTGGTATGCACTCGAGCCCGGCGCGATCCCTTTCAGACGATCCAGCTCTTTTTGCGCACCGGCGTTATCGCCCTGGCGCAGCAGGTAGCGAAAGCGTGCGGCAATGACGTCAGGGTTGTTCGGGTCAATCAGCTCAAGACGATAAAGCGACTGACGAACCAAATCCTCACGCTGTGTCGATTCGCCCAGCCGAACCTGTTCCAGCAGCTGTTTCTGCTGCGGAGAGTTAGCGGCTTCAGCCATCGGCATCAGTGCCAGGCCAAGCGATAAAGTGAGTAGATTTACTGTGAACTTGCGCATTCCTGGCCCCAATCCGGTATTAATTCACCTTTTGCGGTGAAGCGAAAACGATGCTGATCCCATCCTTGCCCAAAGAGAGTCAGCACGTAGCTGTAATAGGCATTGTTATCGGGAAAATGGTCCGCAACGCGCTGGCGCTGAACCGCCTGGGCATCACGTTGTTGTAAAAACGGTAGCATGGCGGCAGAGAACCCGACCGGGCCATTCCCGGTGCGTTTACCCGTCGCCACATCCACTTTCTCCGGCGGCACACCCCGTTTCATTGTCTTTGCCGCCATCGGCTGGAAGCGCGTCAGCAGCCGGGCTTTCTGAGGATCTTTATCACTCATCATTCCCACCCAGAGATAAACGCGGATGGCGTCGTAGCCGCCCACCAGCGATTTATCCTGCTGTAACCGCCAGCCTTTGTTTTTCTGATACTGAACCCAGTCCGGCGAAAACCCTTTCGGCGCGCTCTCCAGCAGCAGACGCTGATTGGTTTCACGAAGCTGGGTCCACGGCGGACCAAAGCGCGTGAAATAACTCGCTAACTGCGGAGGAAGATAGCTGGGGTTAAAACGCCAGACGTTTTCATCGGCAAAACCGACTTTACCGGGAAGCAGCATTGCGCCGAGCCCCGGCACTTTCACCACTTCCTCACTGACAATGCGTTTCAGCAGCGCCTTACCCGTGCGGGTATAGTCCGGATGTTTCCACAACCGGCCCGCTTCGAGCAGAGACCAGGCGATCCAGACATCGGCGTCAGAGGCGGAGTTGGTATCAATCACCGCCCACGTCTCTTTATCTTTCTGGCCCCATAGCCAGGCGGGCAGATGGTCGTTGAGATTGCCGCTGGCAAGATTATCGCGCGTCCAGGTCAGCAGCTGGTCAAACGCGCTGCGATCGTTCGCCGCAAGGGCAAAGAACAAGGCGTAGCTTTGCCCTTCAGAGGTCGTAATTTTGCGCGTGTCGCTGGGATCAACGACACGCCCGCCCTCACTGATGTAATCCTTTTTAAACTGCTCCCAGGCAGGCCAGGTACAGGCGGCGCGAAGAGGAAGCGCCGCCAGCATCAACGCTGCTAATGCACACCAGCGAAAGGCTTTCATCACATCTTACTCATCCGGGTTCAGGCGACGACGGCTGATGATACGCAGCAGACGCCACAGCACCCATGCCAGCAAGACCACGCTGACCGCCGCCAGGATGGCGAGCAGAACCGGATGGTTAGCCAGCGCATACCACAGGCGTTCGAACCACGGCAGATGGCCCACGTAGTACACGTCGCCCACGCGCAGGCTATTGACGCCGGACTCACGGATCACCGACACGGATCCAAACATCGCGGCACGTTTACCGCTGTCGTTCATGGCCGTATTGAGCAGTTCATACCCGCGCGGGCTGTCCGCCAGGAGAGCCACCACGCTACGCTGTTCGTTGTAAGGTGACTGGAAGCCCACCACCGCGGCCATTGCCCCCTGAGACGTTACCGTCGTCTGCGCGCTGGCCTGACGGTCGTTCATATCCGGCATAATGCTCGGGAACTCGGTCTGGCGCAGCGGCGTGTTAACCCAGGACTGGGCCGCTTTCACCAGCAGATCGATACGTTTGTCATCCTTCAGCTTATCCGGAATGGTACCGATCACCATGATGTCAGCATCTTTGTTCTGGATCTGGCTGCCATCGTCCGTCAACGTGACGTTAATCGCCGGTAATCCCGTCTGTCCCCCAACGGTCGCCATGGTATCCAGCAGGGTCGTGACCTGCCCTTCGCTTGGCGCTTTTGGCATCACAACGATGGACTCAGAGAGATCGGCCATGCGGCTGAACGGGAAGCCTGCGTTAGCAAAGGCGCGCAGATCCGGCATCGCCAGGAAGTGATAGTACTTCGAGAAGTCGATGGTCGACTCATCGCCAATCACGACGTGGTTCTGTACGGGCTGGAAGGTGATGCAGTTTTCCGCCGAACCGCCAGGCGTCGGGTTCATGTACTGGAAGTCAAAGCGCAGCTGGTTTATCGCGCCCAGCTTCAGTGCCGGAATGGAGACATCCGTTTTACCGTCCAGCAGCCCCTGCAACACCGGCAGGCGAAGCATCAGGCGGTTAGTATCCTGCGTGCTTTGCAGGCTGAACGATTGCAGGAACTGGTTGTTCAGGCTGATATCCATGCGCGAGCTGTCTTTGGTCGCTGGCGCGGTATAACGGTAGTTCAGATTGATATCAATGCCGTTGGTACGCAGCAGATACAGATCCGGCGGCAGATTCAGTGACAGGCTAATCGGCGCTGGCTCAAGCCCCGTCGCCTGCAGCTGTTCTTCATAGGTTTTCAGTTCGCCAAATGTCACCGCACGGTCGGTACGCACCCAGTTTGGCGCATCATAAGGTTTACGCGCCAGCAGCGGTTTGACCTCATCCACTACAACGCTGTTGCCACGGAAAAGGACGTTGCCCTGGGCAATCGCTTTTGCTGCCTGCACCAGATCTTTATCATCACGGCCAAACACCACCAGCAGCTTCACGTACGGGTTTTCCGGGTGGCTTATCATCTCAACGGTCGGCGCTTTGACGTCCGGATGATCGCGCAGGAAGGCCGGGCGTTTCGCGTTGGTCGCAAACACAATGGCATTTCTGTCCGGCAGTTTGTCATACATCGCCGGGAAGCTCTGTCCACGCCAGCCAGCACGTGAACCAAACCAGGACGCCACAATGGTGGCCGCCAGCTGCTCGGTCACGTCCGGGGATGATGCAAACACCATCGGCAGCGTGAGCGGACGGTTATCACGCGGATCGAAGAACGGAACCGGGAATGCCGAGAGATCGTTTTTCAGCGCCAGCGACTGGTAGTTCATCTGCAGCGAGGAGTTACGCCCGACGTCCATCCACAGCGTGTTGCTGGCAGGGTTTTCGCAGACATCGCGGTAGTGGCCGACAAATTCCAGACGGATACGGTTAAAGTCGGTGATGAACAGCGGGTTGATCGGCACCTGCGCCTGGGTTTTCTTGCCCAGCTGCTCTTTGGTGACCGGCAGTACGTCCATCAGCTCATCATTCAGGTAGACCTTCAGCTGGGACTGCGTCGGCAGCAGAGACGGCGACGGCGTGTATTCCAGGTTCAGCACCGCATTAGAAACGACCTCATCGCTACGCATGCCAAACTCAATGCCGCCGTTAGGGTTGATGCCGCGCAGCACCATACTGCCCGGAGGCGGTGCAATTTGCGCGAAGGTCAGCTTCACGTCCCGCGACGGCGCATTGTCTGCGACGACGGGCGCATTCGCCCCCCGGACGCCAGGCATCACCTGCCCGATGACCTGGCCGTCTGCCGGCAGGGTGTTCCCCTCCGTTGGCTGGTTCGGCATGATATTTTC
Source organism: Enterobacter cloacae complex sp. S3 (assembly GCF_014930495.1). NCBI lineage: Bacteria > Pseudomonadati > Pseudomonadota > Gammaproteobacteria > Enterobacterales > Enterobacteriaceae > Enterobacter > Enterobacter cloacae complex sp. S3. The sequence goes on from NZ_JADBRD010000023.1 coordinate 157,937, forward strand.
TGTTTGACCAGGTGCCGCGGTGACAACCGGATCGGTTGCTTGCGCGACGACAGGTACCGTTGGCGCAGGGGTTGCCGCTGCGTTACCAGGAGCTGCGTTAGCCATTGTTGCGGGGAGGACATTCATCCCCATTGCCACTGCACATAACCAGGAAAGTTTTGTTTTCATCGCGTTATCATCATTGTTGAGCCATAACCGGGTCCGCCTGCTTCGCCTCATCCCGCTCAGGACGACGAGGAATGAACGACACGACCCAGGAAACCAGCGAAGTAAGTGACCGGAAAATTAATTTCACCGACGACGGGGCGAATTCTGCAAGGTGACGATAGCCACGGAACCCCAGCTTCAGAATATCCAGCAGGCTTTCCAGAGGTTTATCTTCCGGGAAGCTGTCCTGCCAGAGAGCCCACGTATCCGCGCGGGCAAACGTACACTGCACAAAATCGATATGTTGCTTTTTAGTCAACGGCATCAGCTGCAAACCGACTTCATTGCCCGCCACGCGCACAACCTGCGTCGGGAAGACATACTCCTGCTGGCCGCGCTTAAGCAGCAGGTTAACTTTCTGGCCTTCCAGCACCTTCGCCTGGCCGTTGATTTTGATCCCCAGACCACCGTCAGAGAAGTCGTGCACGGTACAGGAGAAGAGGTGGCCATCTTCACGGGCGATCGCCGCAGGCATGCAGATTTCAACGCGATGCGCACGACGAACCTGCTTGCTCTCCACCGACACCGCCACCGCGCCGCCGAGGATAATCAGGTTGTAGAAGACCCAGGCCATACTCACAAAGACGGTCAGGATTTCGTTTTCCGGGCCGTAGAAGTAACGCCAGATACCGGCGATGACGCCAACGATATTCAGCAATACCAGGAAGATATACGGACGGGAGATCACCCAGTCGACGTACTCCTCTTCCACCAGGCCGCCCTTGGCGGTGACGTTAAATTTCCCTTTGTGCGGGTTAATCAGCGCCACCATCGTCGGCGGTGCGATATACCAGGCCAGCACCGTTTCGTAGATTTCACTCCAGAAGGAATGGCGGTATTTACCCTGTATCTTCGAGTTCGTCAGGCTCGCGTGGATCATGTGCGGCAGAACAAACAGCGCAATCATCAGCGCCGGGGCGTAAATGATATAAGCGTGAAGGAGCAGGAACGCCAGCGGCGCGGTCAGGAAGATCAGCCGCGGAATACCGGATAAGAAGTGGAACATGGCGTTGACGTAGCAGAGACGTTGCGCCAGCTTGAGCCCTTTCCCAATCAGTGGGTTATCGAGACGGAAGATCTGCACCATGCCGCGCGCCCAGCGAATACGCTGACCAATGTGCGCCGACAGTGACTCCGTTGCCAGACCGGCAGCCTGCGGAATACGCATATACGCCGAGGTATAGCCACGACGGTGCAGGCGCAAAGAGGTATGCGCATCTTCAGTGACCGTTTCGACGGCGATACCGCCAATTTCATCCAGCGGCTTACGGCGGATAACCGCACACGAGCCGCAGAAGAAGGTGGCATCCCACATGTCGTTTCCGTCCTGCACCAGGCCATAAAACAGGGTGCCTTCGTTCGGGGTTTTGCGGAAGCGGCCAAGGTTACGTTCAAACGGATCCGGCGAGAAGAAGTGGTGCGGCGTCTGCATCATCGCCAGCTCTTTCTCCTTCAGGAACCAGCCCATGGTCATCTGCAGGAACGAGCGCGTCGGCACGTGGTCACAGTCAAAGATCGAGACAAACTCCCCTGTGGCATACTTCAACGCGTTGTTGATGTTCCCGGCTTTCGCATGCTCGTGAGTCGGACGAGCGATGTACTTGACGCCGACCTCCTCTGCGAACTGGCGGAACGCCGGACGGTTGCCGTCATCCAGGATCCAGACCTTGAGCTTGTCTTTCGGCCAGTCGATGCCCAGCGCGGCATAAATGGTGTTTTTCACCACGCTCAGATCTTCGTTGTAGGTCGGTACAAAGAGATCAACAGACGGCCACTGCGCGGTGTCTTTAGGCAGCGGAACCGGCTGGCGGTTGAGCGGCCAAATGACCTGGAAATAGCCCAGCACCAGCACGATCCAGGCGTAGGTTTCGGCAAACAGCAGCACCAGGCCGCACACCAGGCTGACCGGGTCGTCCCAGTTCAGGGTTGAGGTATAACGCCACCAGATATAGCGACAGGAGACGGTCAACGACAGCACAATCAGCATCAGCGCCGAGAAGCGGCCCGGAATACGGCGGACCAGCAGCGCCACGCCCCACAGCAGGATCAGGAAGGTGAACTGCGCCAGAGGGTTGAAAGGTTGCGTAATACAGACCAGCGCCAGAATGAGTGAGAACACGACGATCACGCCGAGGATAAAACGCCGGAGGCCCGGGTGAAGATGCCCGAGCTCTTTATGGTTATCCAGATGGCTGGTCTTATCGCTTACGCTGTTGGGCAGTTTATCCAGCCACTGGTGGTAGCGCTCACGTAACTGCTGGACGCGGGAGAAGCTGCGCCAGTGCGGCGTTATTTTCTCTGAGCGGGATGACGTGACCACCAGCCAGATGGCCTGAATGAGATATCGCGCCGGATCCAAAGGACGCGGCCGGTTGGGATTAATGTGCGGATATAGCTCACTGTGCCGGGCACGTATGCGCTGCCAGCGCGGGTGTTCGAGTGGAATAAACATCCAGGCCAGAATCATCCAGAAACAGCCGAGCGCGGCGCTAAATGCCGAAGCACCGTGCCGGCGGAAATGCCGGTAATGTTCGCTCAAACGCGAACTGACCGGTGGGATGAGTAACCAGCTGGCGAGACGACTCATACAGAACTCCCTGCATGCTCCGCCCTGTTGGCGAAGTTCAGCAGACACCAGTTAGCCAGCGTCAGGATCTCTTCTGCCGCCAGTGAATCGCTGCGGTATTCGCCGAGCGGTTGCTTAGACGCTAGGCATTCCGCCATCCCCTCATCACGATGGATGACAATGGGAAGCAGACGGCGCTGGCTTTGCAGCCAGACCTGATACAGATCGTCCTGGATCTGGCTGTCAATGCGCAAATCGTTAATCAGAAGGTGAGCGTTCTGAGGCAGCCCCTGCTGATGCAGGCGGATATGGCAGTTCGCATCGACGTTGACGATGGAAAGTATATGATCGCACTGGGCGATAAGCTGTCGAGTGAGCGTGCCGGCGCCGTGCGGCAGATCCAGCAGGATCCACTTGTAGTGCCCCTTTTCTTTCAGGGTTTGCAGCGCCAGCGTGAACTGCGAAAACAGGCGCTGATACGCGGCTTCATTCTCGCGTTCCGTGGTGCTCAGTTGTCCAAACGGCAGCAGATCGAGCTGGGAGGTATAGCGCATCCCCGCATCCTGCCAGTCTTTATCATCAAGCAGTGCCCGGGCCCAGCCCTCTTCACGAGAAAAGTCGACGTTAAACGACATACGCAACAAATTATCGGCGCAGGCGTCAATAACCAGCACCGATTCACCTAAAAGCTGTAATGACCACGCCAGCGCCGCGGTAACTGATGTGGTACCCACACCGCCACGGACACCCTGTAATCCGAGTATGGCCATCAATGGCTCCCTTATTGTTGATGGGCGAATTCAGCTAATAACGGCCAGCGTTTAATAGCCGCGGCCAACTGTTCCCGCTGGGAAATATCGGTGTAATCTATTTCAGGTAAAGAAAAGGCCTGCGTCAGCGCCAGAAAATCGTTTTGGAATGTGTAACCCAGAGTCGAGTCGACTGGGGTTCCAGGTTCGTTATTATCCATTCTTTTTCCATCCCTTTAAGGAAAATCGCACGCTAAAGAAGTTGCGGGGCTTCCTGCCCTGACAAATTTCATTTACATGCTAAATCTGATGTTCTTTAATTTCAATGTTAGGTTTATTTCTACGCTTTCGCTAGTAAACTGAGATACAGATAAATTAGACGAAAAGAGGGACACCGTGGACTCCATATTTTCTATTGGCATCCAGTCATTATGGGACGAATTGAGCCACATGCCAGTCGGAGGAGTCTGGTGGATTAATACGGACCGTAATGAAGATGCTATCAGTCTGGTAAACCAGACAATTGCTGCTCAGGATAAGGATTCCCGCGTGGCCGTCATTAGCATGGGCGAAGATCCGAAGAAAATTATTACGCTTGAAAGTGGTCGCGGCCCCCAGACGGTGCGATTATTTTCCATGACATCGGAAGCCGATAGTCTATACTTTTTGTCCCGCGACGTTCAGTGCTCTATTGATCCGGATCACTATTTTGTGATTCTGAAATGCGCAAATAACGTCCTGCAAAATATGCCCGCTGAAAAACTGCTGCCCTGGCTGGAAAAAATCAATAAATGGGCAAAATTTCAAAATTGCACGCTATTGATAGTCAATCCCGGCAGTAATAATGACAAGCTGTTCTCACTTTTAATGGGCGAATATCGCTCCCTGTTCGGTCTGGCAAGCATTCGTGACCAGGCAGGCAGCTATCTCTACGATATTGCATTCTGGTGTAATGAAAAAGGCGTGAGCGCCAGGCAACAGCTTACGCTGAAACATATTGAGGGCGAGTGGCACCTGGCGCAGCAGGAAGAAACCGTGGTGCAGCCGCGCAGTGATGAAAAACGCATCCTGAGCCATATCGCGGTTTTAGAGGGGGCACCCGCCCTGTCGGAAAACTGGACATTGTTTGATTCTAACGAAGCCCTTTTCCATGAAGCCCGCACAACCCAGGCGGCAACCCTTATTTTCTCGCTGATGCAGAATAACCAGATTGAGACGCTGGCACGACAAATCCACACCTTACGCCGCCAGCGCGGAAGTGCGTTGAAAATCATCGTGCGCGAAAATAATACCAGCCTGCGCGCCACCGATGAGCGCCTGCTTCTGGGCTGCGGCGCCAATATGGTTATTCCATGGAATGCGCCGCTGTCACGCTGCCTGACGCTTATCGAAAGCGTTCAGGGCCAGCAGTTTAGCCGCCACGTACCGGAAGATATTTCCACGCTGCTCTCCATGACGCAGCCGATGAAGCTGCGTGGGTACCAAAAATGGGATACCTTCTGCGACGCCGTGGGCAACATGATGAACAACACGCTTCTTCCTGCTGACGGAAAAGGGGTCATGGTTGCTCTGCGTCCTGTACCGGGTATTCGCGTAGAACAGGCTCTCACCTTATGTCGCCCGAACCGTACAGGGGACATCATGACCATTGGCGACAATCGCCTGGTGCTGTTTTTGTCCTTCTGCCGGGTAAACGATCTCGATACGGCGCTTAACCACATCTTCCCTCTGCCTACAGGGGATATTTTCTCGAACCGTATGATTTGGTTCGAAGATAATACGATTAGCGCGGAGCTGGTGCAGATGCGTGCGCTCCAGCCTGAACAATGGGTTAAGCCGCTCGCTATCAAGAGCGATGCCAAACCGATCCTCAATGCCAGACATGATGGACACGTCTGGCGTCGGGTTCCGGAACCCCTTCGCTTATTAACAGACAACGCGGAGAACGCATCATCATGAACATCAGCGATATCATTCAACTGGTTATATTCTGTGCGCTGATCTTTTTCCCGCTTGGCTACTATGCGCGCCATTCCATCCGCCGTATCCGTGATACGGCCAGAGTGCTGTTTATTAAACCTCGCTATGTAAAACCAGCCGGAACACTGACACGGGCATCACACGTCAAGGCAGACCGAAAACATGACTAATTCTACCTATACCGCTTCGTCACCCTCGCCGCTCTGGCAATACTGGCGCGGCCTTTCCGGCTGGAACTTCTACTTTCTGGTGAAGTTTGGCCTGCTGTGGGCAGGCTATCTGAATTTCCATCCCCTTCTAAACCTCGTGTTTATGGCCTTCCTGCTGATGCCGCTGCCGAATATCAGGTTACATCGCTTGCGCCACTGGGTCGCTATACCTGTCGGCTTTGCGCTGTTCTGGCATGATACCTGGCTACCGGGGCCGGACAGCATTATGAGCCAGGGGTCGCAGGTGGCGGGCTTTAGCGCCAGCTATGTCCTCGATCTGACCGAGCGTTTTATTAACTGGCAGATGATTGGCGCGGTATTTGTGCTGCTGGTTGCCTGGCTGTTCCTGTCACAGTGGATCCGCGTCACGGTGTTTGTCGTCGCGATTATGATCTGGCTTAACGTGCTGACGCTGGCTGGGCCGAACTTTTCGCTGTGGCCTGCTGGTCAACCGACCACCACGGTGACCACCACAGGGGGAAGCGCGGCGGCAACCGTCACAACGGCAGGCGATACGCCTGTGGTGGGCGATATCCCAACCCAGACCGCACCGCCTACTTCTACAAACCTGAACGCCTGGCTCTCCAGTTTCTATACCGCGGAAGACAAGCGACAGACTAAATTCCCGGACGCGCTGCCGGCGGATGCTCAGCCGTTTGAACTGCTGGTGATCAACATCTGTTCTCTCTCCTGGGCCGACGTGGACGCCGCCGGTTTGATGTCTCATCCTCTGTGGTCACACTTCGATATTCAGTTTAAAGATTTCAACTCTGCCACCTCGTACAGCGGCCCGGCGGCGATCCGCCTGCTGCGTGCAAGCTGTGGTCAGACATCGCATAAAAACCTGTATCAACCCGCCGGCAACCAGTGTTATCTGTTCGATAACCTCGCAAAGCTGGGCTTTACGCAGCACCTGATGCTGGGGCATAACGGCCAGTTCGGTAACTTCCTGAAAGAGGTGCGCGAACAGGGCGGCATGCAGGCACCGCTGATGGATCAAACCGGTCTTCCCGTCTCTCTGCTGGGCTTCGACGGCTCGCCCGTTTATGACGATACTGCCGTCCTGCAGCGCTGGCTGCAGACCATCGAAAAAGACAGTAATCCGCGCAGCGCGACGTTCTTTAACACCCTGCCGCTCCACGACGGTAACCATTTCCCGGGCGTGAGCAAAACGGCTGATTATAAAGTGCGTGCGCAGAAGTTCTTTGACGAGCTGGACGCGTTCTTCACGGAGCTGGAAAAATCGGGCCGTAAAGTGATGGTGGTTGTGGTACCTGTGACCTGCCCCCACGATTA
>NZ_JADBRD010000024.1:0-4653 GCF_014930495.1 Enterobacter cloacae complex sp. S3
CCATGCGCACCATGCCTTTCGTGCGCTGGCTCATGGCTGAGGACAGTTTCCGGTCGTGGTCGAGGATGGCGGCGCTGATTCTCTTCGCGCTTTCGTTCAGTTCCGCTTTTACAGATTTCTCGTGCTCGCTGAATGCGGCTTTCAGCATCTCGCCGGTATTCTGCTGCTGCGCTTTCGATTTCTGCTCTAAGTCCTTCGCCAGCGTTAAAAGACTGTTCATAAATGGCTCCCTTCAGTCGGATGTTTCGCCCCCCGTCCGGGTCGGCAATGCTGATACTGCTTTTTGTGGTGCGGACCACCTCAAAACCTGCGCTTTCCAGCGCCTCAGTGACATCCTGACGGGTTTTCAGCTCCCCGGATGAGGCAAGAGCAAGCAGACCGCGTGTAATCGCTTCTGCAGCCTCCTGCTTCGCTTTAGGCAGTGCAGACGGTGTGACCAGTGCCCGCCGGTTCTCCGGTGCGTTCGGGTCGTGCAGCCCCAGTCTGCCGTTCACGATGGTCTGCCAGGCATCGATGCGTGGACGGTCGGCGCGATCGTAATACGGCTGGAGCCGTCTGCCGGTCAGCAGCTCCGTGTTCGGGATCAGAAAATTCAGCTCAAGCCGCCCCTTGTCACGATGCTCCACCCACAGGATGCTGTACTGGTCTTTATCAAGTCCGGGCATCAGAACCCGCTCAAAGCTTGCCATCAGCTTTTCCCGCTGGCCGGAAGGTAAATCCGCTTCCGCAAACGACAGTACCCCGGAGGTGTATTTCTTAACGTAAGGCGACGCGTCAATCAGCTCCCGGACTTCTTCCGGCTTCCCCTGCAGGACGGTGGCGCCTTCACGCTGCCGGTCTTTACCCAGCAGATAGTCCACCGGCCCGGCGCCACCGCCGCGACCGCGTGGATGAAATTTAACGATCATCGTCCGTTCCTTTCTCAAGAACGGCGTGCCGCAGCCGCTCAAGTCCGGCATCGATGGCCATCAGCGCCGCAACAATCTGCACCCTGTCATGGCCGGTACCGCCGCCGGCGTTAACACGGCGGGCTATCTGGTTCAGGTTATTGCCCATGCCGGCAAGCTGGCGCAGCAGCGCCGGCGAGATTGAGGGGAGCTTTCCGGAACGTGCCGGCTTTTCGTCCAGGCAGGTCTGCCGCATCCACGCCGCCAGCTGCCTGCCGTCACAGCGCTCAAGCAGCCGCCGGTGCTCGTCCTCCGTCACCCACATGGTGAGCATCTTGTTCCGTTTCTCTGACAAACCGGTCTCCTGATAACGCCGGGACGGGCGGGAAAACCTTTCCCGGTCGGCGCGGGGTTGGACAAGCCGCAGGCGCGTCAGTGGCTTTTGGCGGGTTTCGGGGCGCAGCCCTGAACCAGTCACGTAGCGCTAGCGGAGTGTATACTGGCTTAATATGTTGGCACGGATGAGGGTGTCAGTGAAGTGCTTCATGTGGCAGGAGAAAAAAGGCGGCACCGGCGCGTCAGCAGAATATGTGATACAGGATATATTCCGCTTCCTCGCTCACTGACTCGCTGCGCTCGGTCGTTCGGCTGCGGCGAGCGGTGCCGGCTTACAGGTGGGGCGGAAATTTCCTGGAAGATGCCAGGAAGGAACGTAACAGGGAAGCGAGAAGGCCGCGGCGAAGCCGTTTTTCCATAGGCTCCGCCCCCCTGACAAGCATCACGAAATCTGACGCTCAAATCAGTGGTGGCGAAACCCGACAGGACTTAAAGATACCAGGCGTTTCCCCCTGGTGGCTCCCTCGTGCGCTCTCCTGTTCCTGCCTTTCGGTTTACCGGTGTCATTCCGCTGTTATGGCCGCGTTTATCTCATTCCACGCCTGACACTCGGTTCCGGGAAGGCAGTTCGCTCCAAGCTGGACTGTATGCACGAACCCCCCGTTCAGCCCGACTACCACGTTGTCCCGGTAACTATCATCTTGAGTCCAACCCGGAACAGACACGAAAAATCGCCAGTGGCGGTAGCCATTAGTAAGAGGATTCACGGAGCGGAGTAGTAGAGTGTTCTACAGAGTTCTTGAAGTGGTGGCCTGACTGCGGCTACACTGGAAGGACAGTTTTGGTACCTGCGCTCCGTGAAAGCCAGTTACCTTCGGAAGAAAGAGTTGGTAGCTCTGAATTCCGGCAAACGAACCACCGTTGGTAGCGGTGGTTTTTTTGTTTACAGGGTATGAGATTACGACGACATCGAAGGGATAACAAGAGGATCCGCTTCTTGCCCACTCTTCGCCACAAAAAAAACGACACACTAGCGCGTAAAGCATCATCAAAAAACTCAAATAGCGCTATATACAATCACTTTATTACGCCCCTCCCTTTTGGCTTGATAAAGAGCATCGTCAGCATTTTTCAGCAAAAAATCGATCCTACCAAGAGGATCATCTTGTGTTGCCACACCAGCAGATATGGTGACCCGCAAGTTATTAGGGAAGACAGTACTTTCAATAACACTCCTAATACGCTCCGCAACACACTTAGCTGTTACCACAGATGTATTCGGCAGGAAAACAACAAACTCTTCGCCACCAAACCGACAAACAACATCTTCACTACGGCAACAGGAATTAATAATATGAGCCAAAGAAACAAGCACCTCATCTCCGACCCCATGCCCGAAACTGTCATTTATCTCTTTAAAAAAATCAACATCAATTACAATAACTGAATACCCTGAATCCCGCTTATGATTCTGTATTTTACTTAAAAACCCCAATCTATTGTTCACGCCGGTAAGGGGATCTTTAAGCGCCACCTCATTTAGAAAATCAACTCTTTCCATCATTACCTTAATATACGTAAAAAGCGCCTTTTTAAGCCTATCAGCTTCGGCATACCAAGCATTGATAGCTTTAATATAAACTAGCGAAGCTCCGATATCTTTAGCATTGGTAGATATAGCAAGCTTTTCTAAAGGAAGTGAAATACTGGAGGCAATGAAATATGAAATAAGTGAAAACACAATAATTATTATAATTAGCAGAACAAGTACACTTTTAGCATAAGCAATAAGAATAGTAGTCACACTGTCAGCACGACTATAAACCAACACATTCCAAGCAGTATTTTTCATACTAGCATAACCAAGAAGATATCTATGCCCCGAAGAAAAAAATGCCCCCTCACCTCTATCAGACGCAGTTAACTTTGATTTCAAATCATCAGACATAACCATAGGCCGATCAACAGCACTTTTATCGTTATTAAAGATCACATTCCCATCATCACTAACAATGCTAATTTCAGTGTTGTTCTTGAAAAAATGCCTGCTCAAAACATCGCCAAATAAATTATGTTTTTTTAGATATATAGACCCACCGACATACCCTATGTAATTGCCACCCTTATCATAAATAGGATGTGACAACAAAATAATCAAATTCCCAGTAACTGATTTTAACGGTGAAGATATGAATGGTTTCTTTTCCTCAATCGCCAATTTGCTGGCACTTGAATTCAAGCGGGTACCAACTAAATCAAGAGATTCTGGCGAAGTCGCCAGAACAACAGCATCATTACTAACAACAAGAACTGAATTAAACATACCAGACTGCAATCTTAACCTATCCGCCTCATCTTTAAGTGAGTCAATATCATTAGTTGATTTTATTTTTTTTGCTCCATATGCTAATTCACCTTGAGCCATTTCAATATAACCACTCATTACATCTGACATTTTCATAGCGTACGATGAATTAGCATAAAGCAAATCTTTTTCTATATTTTCGCGCTGAAAAACCATAATAACGGCAATCAGAAAAATAGAAGTTAACAAAATCCCACCAACGGACAAGGTTATGACTATCGGACGAAGGTGAGGCTTTTTAATTCTCATAAAAATACACTCCATATAATAAAAAATGCCGCATTTACCATAACATCCCTTATCAGCACCGCCCCGGACGGGTTCGGAACAAATGCGGCGTCAGCCCGGTAAAACCGGCAGCAAACTCTCCGCTAAACCGCGCATTCTGCGCCAGATAAATTTCACCCGGCTGCATGGCTATGCAGTCGGGTGAATGGCTCCGGCTTTCAGCGCAGATGTCCGCCGAAAGCCCCGTTTTATCAGGTTATCACAGTGAAGGGCTGTTATACGTCCGCTGTCGCTGAGATCGCTCCAGCTCCAGCGCTTTCTGATGCTGCACCACGCGCTCCTGCTCCCGGTGCAGCTCGACGGCATTCAGTCGCTCGACAACCGGCGCAGCTGCTCGCTCAAACTCTGCACCTGCCTGCTCAAGCCCGTGACGCGCTCGCTCAGCGCTGCGTTCTCCCGTAGCATAAGACCAGACATCGTCCGCCATTCCGCGAAGGCGCTCTCCCACTCGTCCAGCCTTTTCGAGTAGTCCTGCTGTAGCTGCTCTAATGCGCTCAGCAACTGTTTTTCCAGCTCCGTCATGTGCTATTTCCCCGCCAGTATCATCCAGCTCGAATCCTCTCCGAACCGTCCCGCTTCCGGGTTCACCTTCACGCAGCGGCGTCTCTGCTCGCCGCAGGTCGAGAGCTGCACGCCGCTGTTCCTCTCTGACAGCATGGCCTGCGTGCTCTTCTGCTCCCGGATGGTCGTGTAGTTGTCGAGTATCTGCTGCCCCTGCCACCACAGAATGCCCGCGCTCGAGGCGATCAGCAGCGCGGAGACCAGGACGATGGTCTG
>NZ_JADBRD010000025.1:0-8326 GCF_014930495.1 Enterobacter cloacae complex sp. S3
CTCGCCCATTCGTCAAGCCTTTGCGAGTAGTCCTGCTGTAGCTGCTCTAATGCGCTCAGCAACTGCTTTTCCAGCTCTGTCATTTTCCGCTACTCCTGTTTCAGGCGGATCCATGTCGTCCCGTCGTAAGGGATGGCTTCGGTTTGCATCCCCGGCGGCAGGATAAGAAACCTCCGGCCGTCGCTGCTCTCCTGATAGCGCACTCCCCACGTCCGGGCGGTCATTTTCGCCAGGGTATCTTCCTGCTGACGAAGATGCGTGTAATTGTCGGTTATCTGCTGCCCCTGCCACCACAGAATGCTCCCGCTCGTGCCGATCAGCAGCGCTGACACCATCAGGATGGTGAGCCATGTCCGCCCGGCAGTCCGCAGTACGCTCCGCCGGTTTTTCTCCATCGCCTCGCTCATACTCTGCTCGTGGGCGAGGATGGCGTCGCTGATTCTCCTCGCGCTTGCGCTCAGTTCCGCTCTGACAGACTGCTCGTGCTCGCTGAATGCGGCTTTCAGCATCTCGCCGGTACTCTGCTGCCGCGCTTTCGATTGCTGCTCTAAGTCCTTCGCCAGCGTTAAAAGACTGCTCATAGATGGCTCCCTTCAGTCGGATGTTTCGCCCCCCGTCCGGGTCGGCAATGCTGATACTGCTTTTCGTGGTGCGCACCACCTCAAAACCTGACCGTTCCAGCGCCTCAGTGACGTCCTGACGGTTTTTCAGCTCCCCGGACGAAGCAAGGGTCAGCAGTCCCCGGGTAATGGCTTCTGCGGCCTCCTGCTTCGTTTTCGGCAGTCCGGACGGTGTGACCAGCGCCCGGCGGTTTTCCGGCGCGTTCGGGTCGTGCAGCCCCAGTCTGCCGTTCACGATGGTCTGCCAGGCATCGATGCGCGGCCGGTCGGCGCGGTCGTAGTACGGCTGGAGCCGCCTGCCGGTCAGCAGCTCGGTATTGGGGATCAGAAAGTTCAGCTCCAGACGCCCCTTGTCCTCGTGCTCCACCCACAGAATGCTGTACTGATCTTTATCAAGTCCGGGCATAAGAACCCGCTCGAAGCTGGCCATCAGTTTTTCCCGCTGGCCGGGAGGCAGATCGGCCTCAGCAAACGACAGGACGCCGGAAGTGTATTTCTTCACGTAAGGCGACGCGTCAATCAGCTCCCGGACTTCTTCCGGCTTCCCCTGCAGGACGGTGGCACCATCACGCTGCCGGTCTTTACCCAGCAGGTAGTCCACCGGCCCGGCGCCACCGCCGCGGCCGCGTGGATGAAATTTAACGATCATCGTCCGTTCCTTTCTCAAGAACGGCGTGCCGCAGCCGCTCAAGTCCGGCATCGATGGCCATCAGCGCCGCCACAATCTGCACCCTGTCATGGCCAGTGCCGCCGCCGGCGTTAACGCGGCGGGCTATCTGGTTCAGGTTGTTGCCCATGCCGGCAAGCTGGCGCAGCAGCGCCGGCGAGATCGAGGGAAGCTTTCCGGTACGCGCAGGCTTTTCGTCCAGGCAGGTCTGCCGCATCCACGCTGCCAGCTGCCTGCCGTCGCAGCGCTCAAGCAGCCGCCGGTGCTCGTCCTCCGTCACCCACATGGTGAGCATCTTGTTCCGTTTCTCTGACAAACCGGTCTCCTGATAACGCCGGGACGGGCGGGAAAACCTTTCCCGGTCGGCCGGGGTTGGACAAGCCGCAGGCGCGTCAGTGGCTTTTAGCGGGTTTCGGGGCGCAGCCCTGAACCAGTCATGTAGCGCTAGCGGAGTGTATAATGGCTTACTATGTTGGCACGGATGCGGAAATCAGTGAAGTGCTTCATGTGGAAGGAGAAAAAAGGTGGCACTAGCGCGTAAGCAGAATATGCGATACCGGAGATATTCCGCTTCCTCGCTCACTGACTCGCTGCGCTCGGTCGTTCGGCTGCGGCGAGCGGTGCGGGCTTACGAACCGGGCGGAAATTTCCTGGAGAATGCCAGGACCATACTTAGCAAATAAGAGGAAAGGCCGCGGCGTTGCCGTTTTTCCATAGGCTCCGCCCCCCTGACAAGCATCACGAAATCTGACGCTCAAATCAGTGGTGGCGAAACCCGACAGGACTATAAAGATACCAGGCGTTTCCCCCTGATGGCTCCCTCGTGCGCTCTCCTGTTCCTGCCTTTCGGTTTACCGGTGTCATTCCGCTGTTATGGCCGCGTTTGTCTCATTCCACGCCTGACACTCGGTTCCGGGAAGGCAGTTCGCTCCAAGCTGGACTGTATGCACGAACCCCCCGTTCAGTCCGACTGCTGCGCCTTATCCGGTAACTATCATCTTGAGTCCAACCCGGAAAGACACGACAAAGCGCCACTGGCAGCAGCCACTGGTAACAGATTTAGAGGAGTTAGTCTTGAAGTTATGCGCCGGTTAAGGCTAAACTGAAAGGACAAGTTTTGGTGACTGCGCTCCTCCAAGCCAGTTACCTTGGTTCAAAGAGTTGCTGCTCTGAGAACCTTCGAAAAAACCGCCTTGCTGGGCGGTTTTTTCGTTTACCGAGCAAGAGATTACGACTTAACACCTAAAATCTCAAGAGATCCTCAATACAAATTGATGTAAACTTCAGAAGAACCAACGTTCTAACTCCAAAACCCTAAAACTTTTAAAAAGCCGTAAGAAAAACCATTAAGACAAAGGAAAAAAATGAATAACGAAAGTATGGAAGCTAAGATAGCTTCACTAAACAATATACAATCCATCATAAATAGATTGGCTGAAACATCTTCAAAGCTAAAGGCAACTTATATAACAATAATATCAGCAGTGTTGACCATTGTTATTGCTTACGTAATACCTCAAAAACCAGTTGCGTCAGAAAACTTCACAACAAATGAAAAGCTTTATTCGATCTTGATATTTCTCATAATAACATTAGCGTTCATGCTTATTGATTCTTATTATTTAAGATATGAAAGAGCAATGCGTAAGGTTTATGATTTAAAGGCTGAAGATAAAAAAGACTCAGACGGAAAAATAAATTACTTTGAAATTAGCAACACATTCAACTACGTACTTAAAAACCAAAACATAAAATCAAGACCAAGCCGCTCTCAATTCATATTCTATGTAATTCCGTTTTTAGCTATAGCATTTTCTATAGCAGTATTAGCGACGAGGTAAAAATGCATAAGAAATTCCACATTGAGTTAGATTCCCTCAAGAGAGATCTAGAGAACTTTGACAGATATAATATCTTCAGTTCAGAGAGACTTGCTTATGGTAGCATTACCATAAGCGATAGGGAAAGTGTCAAACAAAGCATCATAAACTACGTGAAAGAAAATGAAGACATTGACACAGAGAAGTTGATAGGTGACATATTTCCTAAATTCACACCTCATTTGTTCATATCACACAAAAGTCAGGATGCCGGACTAGCTATAAAGCTAGCAAACATACTTTTCGAGAAATATGACATTCTTTCATTCATAGACTCTCAAGTTTGGCATCATATAAATGATATTCAGAAGATACTTGATGAAGAGTTCTCAAAGAAAAGTGAAGGTCTATATGACTATAGGAAAAGCAATATAGTCTCCAGTAATATATTTGCGATGTTATCATCATCTTTGTATAGAACCATAGATGATTCAGATGGCTTCATTTTCATTGACAGAGCAACAAAGCCAAACACAGCAAGAATAACCCACTCTACAATATCACAAATAAATACAGAGTCACCGTGGATCTATTTGGAAAACATATACAGTAATCTAATCAGAAAAAAAAGCCACAACCGATCGCAAATTATACTCGCCAAGGCTGGATTGGAAAAACTAGCAGAGGATGTTTCGGTATCGACTGAGAGTAGAAAAGAGCCTAAATTTACATATACAGCGGAAAGTGTAGATTCGAGAACAATTCAGACGATTGCTAAAGTACTTGATACACCATACGACAAAAGAGAAAAGCATCCTCTAGAGGGACTGGATTTTGTTTATAGCCTATTAAGTTGATTAGGAAAGGTCGACCCCCGGTCGGCTTTTTCGCATCTGCAGAACCACTACAATTTACCATAACATCCGTATTGCGCCCTCTGGATGGAGCACCATTTAGAGCTTTATCCACACTCTTCAACGCCCGCTATTAGCCGTATATACCAGTTAACCATCTCAGACTCATCCATCAAAAAATCAATCAAAACAATGAAATAACCTAGAATTCTCATTTTGTTACATTTAGTAAATTTACTAATTAGTAAAACAATATAATCTACAAATCAACAAATAAATGAGAGAGACATAGAGAATGAAAATCCCCGCCCACCTGAAACATAAGCCAATTATTCAAGTAGAGAATTATGATCGCATTGATGGACCATATGCCGACGACACTGATGCAATGGGGTTATCTGTTGGTATCGCACAATGGAACACCCCGGGATGGACAGAGCTTTCGGCAAAGGTTTGGCGAAATACCGGCGAGAAGTGGTCCCGTCAGTCTGAGGAGCTTCCACTTCACCGAGTAATAGACCTTGCCACTCTGATCTGCATAGCGATGGATTACAGCAAAAATGGGCGGCTATCATCCAGTGACGACTTCCCGGTCAGTCGTTCTGCAGACAACCATGAACTCACTCATCACATCGAACTAATGAAAAAAGAGTTAAAAGAAAATCAGGAATATCTCGACGAGAGCTTTAAACGCCTTTCGGCTGAATTGAAACGTCTTGGCTACTAAAAAAAGCCGCCCATCTGGGCGGCTTTTTTGTGTCTGCAGCACCGCCGTATTTACCATAACATCTGTTGGGCGCACCGCTGAAACGGGGTTGGCTGCGTTTCCGGTGCCAGACGCGAGAAAGTGGCGACAGACATAACGAAAAAACACCAGAAACGCAGCCGCTGAATATTACACTGGTGCATAGTCATGCAGCCAGATGCATGGATGTTAAAGTCACACTAAAATCCGCGCCAATGCCTTAAAAACCGACAAATGCTTCTCCAGCCAGTCCCACAGCTCCGCCGCCAGATACAGGCAGTTAAGCAATGATTCAATAAGATTTAACAGCTTCATTTCCCGCTCCTGAATAAGTCGTGACCTTTTTGATCACGAACCTATTTAGCGGGAGAAATAAGAGCCCCTCTTCGTGCGGGTTGTCAGCTGCCTGGATGGTTTAAAGTGTCGGCCCGCGGTAGGTTTTCTGCGGCTGGCGCTCCAGCTCCAGTGTTTTCTGATACTCATTCTCCCTCTGCCGGAGCTCGATGGCATTCAGTTCCCGGACAAGCGGCGCAGCTGCTCGCTTAAACTCAGCACCTGCGTGCTCAAGTCCGACACGCGCTCGTTCAGCACCGCGTTCTCCCGTTGCATAAGCCCACACATGCTCCGCCATTCCGCGAAGGCGCTCTCCCATTCGTCCAGCCTTTGCGAGTAGTCCTGCTGTAGCTGCTCTAATGCGCTCAGCAACTGCTTTTCCAGCTCTGTCATTTTCCGCTACTCCTGTTTCAGGCGGATCCATGTCGTCCCGTCGTAGGGGATGGCTTCGGTTTGCATCCCGGGCGGCAGGATAAGAAACCTCCGGCCGTCGCTGCTCTCCTGATAGCGCACTCCCCACGTCCGGGCAGTCATTTTCGCCAGGGTATCTTCCTGCTGACGAAGATGCGTGTAATTGTCGGTTATCTGCTGCCCCTGCCACCACAGTATGCTCCCGCTCGTGCCGATCAGCAGCGCTGACACCATCAGGATGGTGAACCATGTCCGCCCGGCAGTCCGCAGTACGCTCCGCCGGTTTTTCTCCATCGCCTCGCTCATACTCTGCTCGTGTGCGAGGATGGCGTCGCTGATTCTCCTCGCGCTTGCGCTCAGTTCCGCTCTGACAGACTGCTCGTGCTCGCTGAATGCGGCTTTCAGCATCTCGCCGGTACTCTGCTGCTGCGCTTTCGATTGCTGCTCTAAGTCCTTCGCCAGCGTTAAAAGACTGCTCATAGATGGCTCCCTTCAGTCGGATGTTTCGCCCCCCGTCCGGGTCGGCAATGCTGATACTGCTTTTCGTGGTGCGCACCACCTCAAAACCTGACCGTTCCAGCGCCTCAGTGACGTCCTGACGGTTTTTCAGCTCCCCGGACGAAGCAAGGGTCAGCAGTCCGCGCGTGATGGCTTCAGTGGCCTCCTGCTTCGTTTTCGGCAGTCCGGACGGCGTGACCAGCGCCCGGCGGTTTTCCGGCGCGTTCGGGTCATGCAGCCCCAGTCTGCCGTTCACGATGGTCTGCCAGGCATCGATGCGCGGCCGGTCGGCGCGGTCGTAGTACGGCTGGAGCCGCCTGCCGGTCAGCAGTTCGGTATTGGGGATCAGAAAGTTCAGCTCCAGACGCCCCTTGTCCGCGTGCTCCACCCACAGAATGCTGTACTGATCTTTATCGAGTCCGGGCATCAGAACCCGCTCGAAGCTGGCCATCAGTTTTTCCCGCTGGCCGGGAGGCAGATCGGCCTCCGCAAACGACAGGACGCCGGAGGTGTATTTCTTCACGTAAGGCGACGCATCAATCAGCTCCCGGACTTCTTCCGGCTTCCCCTGCAGGACGCTGGCGCCTTCACGCTGCCGGTCTTTACCCAGCAGATAGTCCACCGGCCCGGCGCCACCGCCGCGACCGCGTGGATGAAATTTAACGATCATCGTCCGTTCCTTTCTCAAGAACGGCGTGCCGCAGCCGCTCAAGCCCGGCATCGATGGCCATCAGCGCCGCCACAATCTGTACCCTGTCATGGCCGGTGCCGCCGCCGGCGTTAACACGGCGGGCTATCTGGTTCAGGTTATTGCCCATACCGGCAAGCTGGCGCAGCAGCGCCGGCGAGAGTGAGGGGAGCTTTCCGGTGCGCGCAGGCTTTTCGTCCAGGCAGGTCTGCCGCATCCACGCCGCCAGCGGCCTGCCGTCGCAGCGCTCAAGCAGCCGCCGGTGCTCGCCCTCCGTCACCCACATGGTGAGCATCTTGTTCCGTTTCTCTGACAAACCGGCCTCCTGATAACGCCGGGACGGGCGGGAAAGCCTTTCCCGGTCGGCGCGGGGTTGGACAAGCCGCAGGCGCGTCAGTGGCTTTTGGCGGGTTTCGGGGCGCAGCCCTGAACCAGTCACGTAGCGCTAGCGGAGTGTATACTGGCTTACTATGTTGGCACGGATGAGGGTGTCAGTGAAGTGCTTCATGTGGCAGGAGAAAAAAGGCGGCACCGGTGCGTCAGCAGAATATGTGATACAGGATATATTCCGCTTCCTCGCTCACTGACTCGCTGCGCTCGGTCGTTCGGCTGCGGCGAGCGGAAATGGCTTACGAACGGGGCGGAAATTTCCTGGAGGATGCCAGGAAGAAGCTTAACAGGGAAGCGAGAAGGCCACGGCAAAGCCGTTTTTCCATAGGCTCCGCCCCCCTGACAAGCATCACGAAATCTGACGCTCAAATCAGTGGTGGCGAAACCCGACAGGACTTAAAGATACCAGGCGTTTCCCCCTGGTGGCTCCCTCGTGCGCTCTCCTGTTCCTGCCTTTCGGTTTACCGGTGTCATTCCGCTGTTATGGCCGCGGTTTCTCATTCCACGCCTGACACTCGGTTCCGGGAAGGCAGTTCGCTCCAAGCTGGACTGTATGCACGAACCCCCCGTTCAGTCCGACTACCACGCTCTTTCCGGTAACTATCAACTTGAGTCCAACCCGAAAAGGCACGACAAATCGCCATTGGCAGTAGCCACTGGTAAACAGGATGTGCGAGAGATGTTGTGAGAGTTCTTGAAGTGGTGCCATTACTACGGCTACACTGGAAGGACAGATTTGGTGACACGTCTCGCACAAGACTGTTACCACGGTTCAGAAACTTGCCGGTTTACTGAACCTTCGAAAAACCACCTTGCCGGGTGGTTTTTTCGTTTACAGGGCAAGAGATTACGACGGTAACGACAGGATCACAAGAAGATCCTAACCTCGAAAACATTGCTCATATCCACGTCTGGATATCAACCACCCCCAGTTACTGCCACCACTTCTGTTCCCCTTGATAACATATCCTTTTGAAAAGATTACTAATCAGGCAAGATAGTAGGATGATGCACAATCACCCAACAAACCAGCATAACCATTTGAATAAATAGAAAAATAAAAACATAGGATATTAGAGTAATGAAATACATTTGCTTTGCAGCAGTAATGATTTCCCTTACAGGATGCGTTAATTCAAGTGGCGTATTACCCATGGGGCCAGATAGGGGTCCGCTTGGAAAAGGGAAAATAACCTACGCTAAGACTACTTTTTAACCAATCGGCTATTGGATATCACTCGGTTCGCGGGGCTACAGCGTATCTGTGTACGAAACCGAACGATTGCGTACACCATGCCAA
>NZ_JADBRD010000026.1:0-27835 GCF_014930495.1 Enterobacter cloacae complex sp. S3
GGAACTGCCAGGCATCAATTAAAAGAACCCCGTACCGAAAGGTGCGGGGTTTTTTGCTTTTGTTTTTCCCTCTCCCCCTTCTTGAAACTTTCTCACCTTCTTCTTGCAGACTCGACATTATGCCCGTTTCTGGGTATCGTTAGCTATCTGGATGTCTAAACGTTTATACGTATGCTGTGAGGATATTAAGTTATGCCGATTCGGGTGCAGGACGAGCTACCAGCCGTCAATTTCTTGCGTGAAGAAAACGTCTTCGTCATGACGGCTTCGCGTGCGACAGGTCAGGAAATTCGCCCGCTGAAGGTGCTTATTCTCAATCTGATGCCAAAAAAGATCGAAACAGAAAACCAGTTCCTGCGTCTTCTGTCGAACTCTCCGCTGCAGGTGGATATCCAGCTGCTGCGAATCGATGCCCGTGAATCACGTAACACGCCATCTGAGCATTTGAACAACTTCTACTGTAACTTCGATGACATTCAGGGTGAAAACTTCGACGGACTGATCGTGACCGGCGCGCCGCTCGGCCTGGTTGAATTTAACGATGTCGCCTACTGGCCTCAGATCAAACAGGTTCTGGAGTGGGCAAAAGATCACGTTACCTCCACATTGTTTGTCTGTTGGGCGGTACAAGCCGCACTGAATATTCTTTATGGCATCCCCAAGCAAACCCGCACTGAAAAGCTCTCTGGCGTATACGAACACCACATTCTTCATCCACATGCGTTGCTGACGCGCGGTTTCGATGACTCTTTCCTGGCCCCGCATTCTCGCTACGCCGATTTCCCGGCCCAGCTGATTCGTGATTACACCGATCTGGAGATCCTGGCCGAAACGGAAGACGGAGATGCTTACCTGTTTGCCAGCAAGGATAAACGCATTGCTTTTGTGACCGGACATCCTGAGTACGATCCGCATACCCTCGCATCAGAGTATTTCCGTGATGTCGAAGCGGGTCTTAATCCGGATGTACCGTACAACTATTTCCCGAAAGACGATCCGCAAAACAAACCGAGAGCAACCTGGCGCAGCCACGGAAATTTGCTTTTCACTAACTGGCTCAACTATTACGTCTACCAGATAACGCCATACGATCTGCGTCACATGAATCCAACGCTGGAGTAATCTTCTGCACTAAACGATCCTAAAGCGTTTCAGCTATTCAAATCAGGCACCTTCGGGTGCCTTTTTTATTTCCGAAATGTCGCCCACCCTCCAGTTAAACTTTAATTTCAATAAAATCAGACAATTAAATTCAATATTAAATTAAAATGGAAATTGTTTTTGATTTTAGAAAAAATATAGATAGTCTTAATTCTGCTGAGCGAAAACTACCCAACGATCTTTCGTTCGCATCGGGGGCGTGATTTTGGATCTTTGATGAGGAGCAGAGTAATGACTCAACAGGCAACGACGGTCGATGAACTGGCCTTTACCCAGCCGTATGGCGAGCAAGAACAGCAGGTTTTGACGGCGGAAGCGGTAGAATTTCTGACTGAACTGGTGACCCGCTTTACGCCGCAGCGTAATAAGCTGCTGGCGGCACGCATTCATCAGCAGCAGGAAATTGACGATGGCAAGTTGCCTGGATTCATTTCGGAAACCGCTTCCATTCGTCGCGGTGAGTGGAAAATCCGCGGCATCCCTGAAGAGTTACAGGATCGTCGCGTTGAGATCACCGGTCCGGTAGAGCGCAAAATGGTGATCAACGCCATGAACGCCAACGTTAAAGTCTTCATGGCCGATTTTGAAGACTCTCTGGCGCCGGACTGGCGTAAGGTCATCGAGGGGCAGATCAACCTGCGCGACGCCGTGAACGGCACCATCAGCTATACCAACGAAGCCGGCAAAATTTACCAGCTCAAACCGAACCCGGCGGTGCTGATCTGTCGCGTGCGCGGCCTGCACCTGCCTGAAAAACATGTCACCTGGCGTGGGGAAGCCATTCCGGGCAGCCTGTTTGATTTCGCACTCTATTTCTTCCACAACTACAAGAACCTGCTGGCAAAAGGCAGCGGCCCTTATTTCTATCTGCCAAAAACGCAGGCCTGGCAGGAAGCGGCCTGGTGGAGCGAAGTGTTCAGCTACGCGGAAGATCGTTTCAACCTGCCGCGCGGCACCATCAAAGCCACGCTGCTAATTGAAACGCTGCCTGCCGTGTTCCAGATGAATGAAATTCTGCACGCCCTGCGCGACCACATTGTCGGCCTGAACTGCGGACGCTGGGACTATATTTTCAGCTACATCAAAACCCTGAAAAACTATCCCGACCGCGTGTTGCCGGATCGCCAGGTCGTGACCATGGATAAACCGTTCCTGAGCGCTTACTCGCGCCTGCTGATCAAAACCTGCCATAAGCGCGGCGCCTTTGCGATGGGCGGCATGGCGGCATTTATCCCGAGCAAAGACGCAGAACGCAACAATCAGGTGCTCAACAAGGTTAAAGCCGACAAAGAGCTTGAAGCCCGTAACGGTCACGACGGCACGTGGATTGCCCATCCCGGCCTGGCCGATACGGCGATGGAGGTCTTTAACCGCGTTCTCGGCGACAACAAAAACCAGCTGTTTGTCACGCGCGAAGACGATGCCCCAACGGCTGAAGAACAGCTGCTGGCACCGTGCGCGGGCGAGCGTACGGAAGAGGGCATGCGTGCCAATATCCGCGTCGCGGTCCAGTACATCGAAGCATGGATCTCCGGCAACGGCTGCGTACCTATCTACGGCCTGATGGAAGATGCCGCGACGGCGGAGATCTCACGTACCTCCATCTGGCAGTGGATCCACCATCAAAAAACGCTCAGCAACGGCAAACCGGTGACCAAGACCCTGTTCCGCCAGATGCTGGCCGAAGAGATGCGGGTGATCCAGGACGAGCTGGGCGAGCACCGCTTCAGCAGCGGACGTTTTGACGACGCCGCGCGCCTGATGGAGCAAATCACCACATCAGATGACTTAATCGACTTCCTGACCCTGCCGGGCTACCGCTTCCTGGCGTAACTCACCACATAACAATATGGAGCATCTGCACATGAAAACCCGTACCCAACAAATCGAAGAGTTGAAGAAAGAGTGGACACAGCCTCGCTGGGAAGGCATCCGCCGTCCTTACAGCGCGGAGGAAGTGGTGAAATTACGCGGCTCGGTCAATCCGGAATGCACGCTGGCACAGAACGGTGCGGCGAAAATGTGGAAGCTGCTGCACGGTGGCTCTAAAAAGGGCTACATCAACAGCCTCGGCGCGCTGACCGGCGGTCAGGCGCTGCAGCAGGCGAAGGCCGGTATTGAAGCTATCTATCTCTCCGGCTGGCAGGTTGCGGCGGACGCTAACCTGGCGTCCAGCATGTACCCGGATCAGTCGCTCTATCCGGCTAACTCCGTGCCGTCGGTGGTGGATCGGATCAACAATACCTTCCGCCGTGCGGATCAGATCCAGTGGGCTGCCGGTATCGAACCTGGCGATCCGCGCTTTATTGACTACTTCCTGCCGATCGTCGCGGATGCGGAAGCGGGCTTCGGCGGTGTGCTGAACGCCTTCGAGCTGATGAAATCGATGATTGAGGCCGGTGCAGCGGCCGTTCACTTCGAAGACCAGCTGGCGTCAGTGAAAAAATGCGGACACATGGGCGGTAAGGTGCTGGTTCCTACACAGGAAGCCGTACAGAAGCTGGTTGCCGCGCGTCTGGCCGCGGACGTGCTCGGCGTGCCGACGCTGGTGATTGCCCGTACCGATGCGGACGCGGCGGACCTGATCACCTCTGACTGCGACCCGTACGACAGCGAGTTCATCACCGGCGAGCGTACCAGCGAAGGTTTCTACCGTACCCATGCCGGCATTGAACAGGCGATCAGCCGCGGCCTGGCGTACGCGCCTTACGCGGACCTGGTCTGGTGTGAAACCTCCACGCCGGATCTGGCGCTGGCAAAACGCTTTGCCGACGCCATCCACGCGAAGTATCCGGGCAAACTGCTGGCCTATAACTGCTCGCCGTCCTTCAACTGGCAGAAAAAGCTGGATGACAAAACCATCGCCAGCTTCCAGCAGCAGCTGTCCGACATGGGCTACAAATACCAGTTCATTACCCTGGCCGGTATCCACAGCATGTGGTTCAACATGTTCGACCTGGCGCACGCCTATGCGCAGGGTGAGGGCATGAAGCACTACGTTGAGAAGGTGCAGCAGCCGGAGTTTGCGGCGGGCAAAGACGGTTACACCTTCGTGTCTCACCAGCAGGAGGTGGGGACCGGCTACTTTGACAATGTGACCACGATAATTCAGGGCGGCACCTCCTCCGTCACCGCCTTAACGGGTTCAACGGAAGAAGCACAGTTCTAATCTTTTCCCCCTCTCCCCTCTCGGGGAGAGGGCTGGGGTGAGGGGGAATATATGTCGCGTGGCCTGGAATTGCTGATTGCCCAAACTATTTTGCAGGGCTTCGATGCCCAGTATGGTCGTTTTCTTGAAGTGACATCCGGCGCGCAGCAGCGCTTCGAACATGCAGACTGGCATGCGGTTCAGCAGGCCATGAAGCAGCGTATCCATCTCTATGACCACCACGTGGGTCTGGTGGTGGAGCAGCTGCGCTGTATTACCGACGGTAAAAGCCCGGACGCGGAATTTTTACTGCGCGTGAAAGAGCACTACACCCATTTGTTACCCGATTACCCGCGCTTCGAGATTGCGGAGAGCTTTTTCAACTCCGTCTATTGTCGGTTATTTGACCACCGCTCACTATCTCCTGAGCGGTTATTTATCTTCAGCTCCCAGCCCGAGCGACGCTTTCGAACCATTCCCCGTCCGCTGGCGAAAGATTTCTTTCCCGATCGCGGATGGGAAAAGCTCCTGCACCGCGTGCTAACGGATCTGCCGCTGCGCCTGCCCTGGGAGAATAAAACCCGGGATATCGGCTATATCCACGCCCATCTCAACGAAACCTTCGGCGCGGAGGTGCTCAGCCACAGCCATTTGCAGGTTGCCAACGAGCTTTTCTACCGCAATAAAGCCGCCTGGCTGGTGGGCAAACTGGTTACGCCGACCGCCATTGTGCCGTTTCTGCTGCCCATTCACCGTACCGACGACGGGGAACTGTTTGTCGATACCTGCCTGACCACCAGCGCCGAGGCCAGCATCGTGTTTGGCTTCGCCCGCTCCTATTTCATGGTGTACGCCCCACTGCCTGCCGCGCTCGTGGAGTGGCTGCGGGAGATCCTGCCGGGCAAAACCACCGCCGAACTGTATATGGCCATTGGCTGCCAGAAGCACGCCAAAACGGAAAGCTATAGGGAGTACCTGCGTTATGTCACCGCGGCCGATGAGCAGTTTATCGAAGCGCCCGGCATTCGCGGTATGGTGATGCTGGTCTTTACGCTGCCGGGTTTCGACCGGGTCTTTAAGGTGATTAAAGACAGATTCGCGCCGCAGAAAGAGATGACCGCCGCGCACGTTCGCGCCTGCTATCAGCTGGTCAAAGAACACGACCGCGTCGGGCGCATGGCGGATACCCAGGAGTTCGAAAACTTTGTGCTGGATAAACAGCAGATCGACCCGGCGCTCATGGCGCTGTTAATGCAGGAAGCGCCCGCGAAAATCACCGATCTGGGTGATAAAATCGTGATTAGCCATCTCTACATCGAACGCCGTATGGTGCCGCTGAATATCTGGCTGGAGCAGTCCGAAGGTCAGGCGCTGCGGGATGCCATTGAAGAATACGGCAACGCGATTCGCCAGCTTGCCGCCGCCAATATTTTCCCGGGCGACATGCTGTTTAAAAACTTCGGCGTCACCCGTCACGGGCGCGTGGTGTTCTACGATTACGACGAAATTTGCTACATGACCGAAGTGAATTTCCGCGATATACCACAGCCCCGCTACCCGGAAGACGAGCTTTCCGGTGAGCCGTGGTACAGCGTCTCGCCGGGCGATGTGTTTCCGGAGGAGTTTCGCCACTGGCTGTGCGCCGACCCGCGCATCGGGCCGTTATTTGAAGAGATGCATGAGGATCTGTTCCGCGCCAGCTACTGGCGCGGGCTGCAAACGCGGATCAAAAACGGGCATGTCGAAGATGTGTACGCTTACCGCCGCAAGCAGAGGTTTTGCATTAGGTTTGCACCCTCTCTAGCAGGGTGAGGGCATCATGTTTTCTCCCTCTCCCTGCGGGAGAGGGCCGGGTGAGGGCATCAGGCCGCACTCAATCTCAACGAATCCCACCGTACGCCAGCGTCACCTCTTTCGCCGCCTTAATCACCAGCGCACCCAGCTCGGTCACGCGGTCATCGGTCATCCGCGAAATCGGCCCGGAGATGGAGATGGCGGCAAACGGCTCGCGGTGCTCGTCAAAAATACAGGCCGCGAGGCAGCGCAGGCCCAGGGCATGTTCTTCATCATCAAACGAATAGCCGCGCTTCCGGGTCAGGGCCAGATCTTCTTTCAGATGCACGGGCGACACCAGCGTGGCGTGGGTATAGGCGTGCAGCCCTTTACGGTGCAGCAGTCCCGTCACCTGCTCTTCGCTCAGCTGCGAAAGAAACGCTTTCCCCGCCCCGGAGGCATGCATCGGCAGCTTGCCGCCAATCGGTGCGGACATGCGCATCAGCTGCGTGCACTGCACCTGGTCGATGATAATCGCCTGGTGGTCGCTCTGGTCCAGCACCGCCAGGTTTACGGTCTCGCCGGACTCCTCCATCAGCTTGCGCAGAATCGGGTGCACAATCGCCAGCAGGTTGCGGCTCTGCAGGAAGCTGCTGCCGACGATAAACGCATGCGCGCCCACCGCCCAGTGCCCCAGCTCGCCGACCTGGCGGACAAAGCCCAGCTGCTGCATGGTGGTCAGCAGGCGGTGCGTCGTGGAGTTCGGCAGGCCAGCCTGCTGGGCCAGCTCCGTCAGGGCCACGCTGCTGTGCGACTCGGCTATCCACTCCAGCAGCTTCAAACCGCGCGTGAGCGATTGAACCTGTCCGCCCTGTTGTGCGGCGGCGGTGGTGGCAGCAGGTTTTCTGCCGCGTTTAGCGGGAACGGTCGCGACCATGACGATCTCCTTTTTCTGTATCGTGGAAATCATTTTCGTTTTATTTGGTGAATTTGCAACCGTTATCCTGACTGATCGGAGGAGTGATGGTGAACATGTCTCATGTTACCGCTGTGCGGCTTTTCCACCCTGCGAGATTGTGCCAGTATGGAACGCAGCCTTTTGGCCTTGTTGAGCGTTGTCGGGAGCAAGTGTGAGCAGCAAAGTAGAGCAACTGCGTGCGCAGTTAAATGAACGAATTCTGGTGCTGGACGGCGGCATGGGCACCATGATCCAGGGGTATCGTCTGAGTGAAGACGATTTCCGCGGCGAACGCTTTGCCGACTGGCCCTGCGACCTGAAAGGGAACAACGACCTGCTGGTGCTCAGCAAACCGTCCGTGATTAAAGATATCCACAACGCCTACTTCGAAGCGGGTGCGGATATCGTTGAAACCAACACCTTCAACTCGACAACCATCGCCATGGCGGATTACCAGATGGAATCCCTGTCGGCGGAAATCAACCTGGAAGCCGCGAAGCTGGCGCGCGCCTGCGCCGACGAGTGGACGGCCCGCACGCCGGATAAGCCTCGCTACGTTGCCGGGGTGCTTGGCCCGACGAACCGCACCGCGTCGATTTCACCGGACGTCAACGACCCGGCGTTTCGTAATATCACCTTCGATCAGCTGGTCGCGGCCTACCGTGAATCGACCAAAGCGCTAGTGGAAGGCGGTTCCGATCTGATTCTGATTGAAACCGTATTCGACACCCTCAACGCCAAAGCCGCGATTTACGCGGTGAAAGAGGAGTTTGAGGCGCTGGGCGTTGACCTGCCGATCATGATTTCCGGCACAATCACCGACGCCTCCGGCCGTACCCTGTCCGGTCAGACAACCGAAGCGTTTTATAACTCCCTGCGCCACGCCGAAGCGCTCTCCTTTGGCCTGAACTGCGCGCTGGGGCCAGATGAACTGCGTCAGTACGTGCAGGAGCTTTCCCGCATCGCGGAATGCTACGTCACCGCCCACCCGAACGCCGGTCTGCCAAACGCGTTCGGTGAATACGATCTCGATGCCGACACCATGGCGGCGCAAATCCGCGAGTGGGCCGAGTCTGGCTTCCTGAACATCGTTGGCGGCTGCTGCGGCACCACGCCGGAGCATATCGCAGCCATGAGCAACGCCGTGGCCGGTCTGCCGCCGCGCAAGCTGCCCGAGCTTCCGGTTGCCTGTCGTCTGTCCGGCCTGGAGCCGTTGACCATCGGCGACGACAGCCTGTTTGTGAACGTGGGTGAGCGTACTAACGTCACCGGTTCCGCAAAGTTCAAACGCCTGATTAAAGAAGAGAAGTACAGCGAAGCGCTGGACGTTGCCCGCCAGCAGGTAGAAAGCGGCGCGCAGATTATCGATATCAACATGGATGAGGGGATGCTCGACGCCGAAGCGGCGATGGTGCGTTTCCTCAACCTGATTGCCGGTGAGCCGGACATTGCCCGCGTGCCGATCATGATTGACTCCTCCAAGTGGGAAGTCATCGAAAAAGGGCTGAAGTGCATCCAGGGTAAAGGCATCGTCAACTCCATCTCGATGAAAGAGGGTGTCGATATCTTTATCCACCACGCGAAGATGGTCCGCCGCTACGGTGCCGCCGTGGTGGTGATGGCCTTTGACGAAGTGGGTCAGGCCGATACCCGCGAGCGCAAAATCGAGATTTGCCGCCGCGCGTACAAGATTTTGACCGAAGAGGTGGGCTTCCCGCCGGAAGACATTATCTTTGACCCGAATATCTTCGCCGTTGCGACCGGGATTGAAGAGCACAACAACTACGCGCAGGACTTTATCGGCGCATGTGAAGACATCAAGCGAGAGCTGCCGCATGCGCTGATCTCCGGCGGCGTATCGAACGTGTCGTTCTCGTTCCGCGGCAACGACCCGGTGCGTGAGGCGATCCACGCCGTGTTCCTCTACTACGCCATCCGCAACGGCATGGATATGGGGATCGTTAACGCCGGCCAGCTGGCGATTTACGACGACCTTCCTGCCGAGCTGCGCGACGCCGTCGAGGACGTGATCCTTAACCGCCGCGACGACGCCACCGAGCGCATGCTGGACCTGGCGGAGAAATACCGCGGCAGCAAATCGGATGAGGCGGCAAACGTTCAGCAGGCCGAGTGGCGTTCGTGGGACGTGAAAAAGCGTCTGGAATACTCGCTGGTCAAAGGTATCACCGAATTTATCGAGCTCGATACCGAAGAGGCGCGCCAGCAGGCAGCCCGCCCGATTGAGGTGATCGAAGGTCCCCTGATGGACGGCATGAACGTGGTCGGCGATCTGTTCGGTGAGGGCAAAATGTTCCTGCCGCAGGTGGTGAAATCCGCCCGCGTGATGAAGCAAGCGGTAGCGTATCTTGAGCCCTACATCGAAGCCAGCAAAGAGAAAGGCTCCAGCAACGGCAAGATGGTTATCGCCACCGTGAAGGGCGACGTGCACGACATCGGCAAGAACATCGTCGGCGTAGTGCTGCAGTGTAATAACTACGAGATTATCGACCTCGGCGTGATGGTCCCGGCGGACAAAATCCTCAAGACCGCGCGCGAAGTGAACGCCGACCTGATTGGCCTCTCTGGCCTGATTACGCCGTCGCTCGACGAAATGGTCAACGTGGCAAAAGAGATGGAGCGACAGGGCTTCACCATTCCGCTATTGATTGGCGGGGCGACCACCTCGAAAGCGCACACGGCGGTGAAAATCGAGCAGAACTACAGCGGCCCGACGGTCTACGTGCAGAACGCCTCGCGCACCGTGGGCGTGGTCTCCGCGCTGCTCTCCGACACCCAGCGCGACGATTTTGTGGCGCGCACCCGCAAAGAGTACGAAACCGTTCGCATCCAGCACGGCCGTAAGAAGCCGCGCACCCCGCCTGTTTCGCTTCAGGCGGCGCGCGACAACGATCTGGCCTTCGACTGGTCCAGCTACACGCCGCCGGTCGCGCACCGCCTGGGCGTGCAGGACGTGACGGCCAGCATCGAGACGCTGCGCAACTACATCGACTGGACGCCGTTCTTTATGACCTGGTCGCTGGCGGGCAAATATCCGCGCATCCTGGAAGACGAGGTGGTTGGCGAGGAGGCGAAGCGCCTGTTTAAAGATGCCAACGATATGCTCGACACGCTGAGCGCAGAGAAAAGCCTCAACCCGCGCGGCGTGGTGGGCCTGTTCCCGGCGAACCGCGTGGGCGACGACATCGAAATCTATCGCGATGAAACCCGCACCCACGTGCTGGCGGTCAGCCGCCATCTGCGCCAGCAAACCGAGAAAGTGGGCTTTGCCAACTACTGCCTGGCCGATTTCGTCGCGCCGAAGCTGAGTGGTAAAGCCGACTATATCGGCGCCTTTGCGGTGACCGGCGGTCTGGAGGAAGACGCGCTGGCGGACGCGTTCGAAGCGCAGCACGATGATTACAATAAAATCATGGTGAAAGCGATTGCCGACCGCCTGGCGGAAGCCTTCGCCGAGTACCTCCACGAGCGCGTGCGTAAGGTGCACTGGGGCTACGCGGCGAATGAAAACCTCAGCAATGAGGATCTGATCCGCGAAAACTACCAGGGGATTCGCCCGGCGCCGGGATACCCGGCCTGTCCGGAACACACCGAAAAAGGCACCATCTGGAAGCTGCTGGACGTGGAAGCCCATACCGGCATGAAGCTCACCGAGTCGTTCGCCATGTGGCCAGGCGCGTCCGTTTCCGGCTGGTACTTCAGCCATCCGGACAGCAAGTACTTTGCCGTGGCGCAGCTGCAGCGGGATCAGATTGAAGATTACGCCCTGCGCAAAGGCATGAGCGTGTCTGAAGTGGAGCGCTGGCTGGCGCCTAATCTCGGCTACGACGCCGACTAAAATCACTTTTCCTTACAACAAACAGGGCGCTCATTGGGCGCCCTGTCTCTTTCTTACGTTTAAACCCTTATACTGAACCTATGGAAAACGAATAACGATAAGGAGGAAAACCTTCCGTGCTGACCCTGTTACACCTGCTCTCTGCAGTCGCACTGCTCGTATGGGGCACCCATATCGTCCGTACCGGCGTGATGCGCGTATTTGGCGCGCGCTTGCGTACCGTTCTCAGCAGCAGCGTTGAGAAGAAGCCGCTCGCCTTCTGCGCGGGCATTGGCGTAACGGCACTGGTGCAGAGCAGTAACGCCACGACCCTGCTTGTCACCTCCTTTGTGGCGCAGGATCTGGTGGCGCTGGCCCCGGCGCTGGTGATTGTGCTGGGTGCGGATGTAGGTACCGCGCTGATGGCGCGTGTTCTGACCTTCGATCTCTCCTGGCTGTCGCCGCTGCTGATTTTTCTCGGCGTCATCTTCTTCCTCGGCCGCAAACAGACGCGCGCCGGGCAGCTCGGGCGCGTAGGAATTGGCCTCGGGCTGATCCTGCTGGCGCTGGAGCTGATTGTGCAGGCGGTCACGCCAATCACCGAGGCCAATGGCGTTCAGGTCATCTTCGCCTCCCTGACCGGGGACATCATGCTGGACGCGCTCATTGGCGCGGTGTTTGCTATCGTCAGCTACTCCAGCCTGGCGGCGGTCCTGCTGACGGCCACGCTTACCGCCGCAGGGGCGATCTCTTTCCCGGTAGCGCTGTGTCTGGTGATCGGGGCCAACCTCGGCTCCGGCCTGCTGGCGATGCTTAACAACAGCGCGGCCAATGCCGCCGCCCGCCGCGTGGCGCTGGGCAGCCTGCTGTTTAAGCTGGTGGGCAGCCTGATTATCCTGCCCTTTATCCACCCGCTGGCGAACCTGATGGACAATCTCCCGCTGCCGAAGGCGGAGCTGGTGATCTACTTCCACGTGTTCTACAACCTGGTGCGCTGCCTGGCGATGGTGCCTTTTGCCGGGCCGATGGCCCGCTTCTGCGAGCGTCTCATTCAGGACGAACCGGAGCTGGATGCGCGCCTGAAGCCGAAGCACCTGGATACGTCCGCTCTGGATACCCCGGCGCTGGCGCTGGCGAATGCCGCGCGCGAGACGCTGCGCATGGGCGACGCAATGGAAACCATGCTCGAAGGCCTGCAAAAGGTGATGCACGGCGAGCCGCGTGAAGAGAAAGAACTGCGCAGACTGGCGGACGATATCAACGTGCTCTATACCGCCATTAAGCTTTACCTGGCGCGTATGCCGCAGGACGAGCTGGCGGAAGAGGAGTCCCGCCGCTGGGCGGAAATCATCGAGATGTCGCTTAACCTTGAGCAGGCCTCGGATATCGTGGAGCGTATGGGCAGCGAGATCGCCGACAAATCCCTTGCCGCGCGTCGTGCGTTTTCAGGTGAAGGCCTGAAGGAGCTGGAAGCGCTGCACGAACAGCTGGTCAGCAACCTCAAGTTGGCGATGCTGGTCTTCTTCTCCAGCGACGTGCCGAGCGCGCGCCGCCTGCGCCGCAACAAGCATCGTTTCCGCATTCTGAACCGCCGCTACTCGCACGCCCACGTTGAGCGTCTGCACCAGCAGAACGTGCAGAGTATCGAAACCAGTTCGCTGCACTTGGGGCTGCTGGGGGATATGAAGCGTCTCAACTCGTTGTTCTGCGCGGTGGCGTACAGCGTGATGGAACAGCCGGATGAAGACGACGAGCGGGATGAGTATTAATCTCCAGCGTGTTTGATTGTTAGCCCAAGACCCAATGCTTTCATGACCGCCAGAGTGGTTTTAAGCGTTGGGTTTCCTTTATCACTGAACGATCGATACAGTTGCTCTCGTGATAGGCCAGTTTGCTGTGAAATGGTCGACATTCCTTTCGCTCGCGCGATGACGCCCAGAGCTTTAGCAATATACGCTGAATCGCCCGTTTCTAAGGCATCAGCCATAAACACGGCGATTTCCTCGTCATCCACCAGCGCATTGGCTGGATCGTAGGGTGTTAATTTATGCATGCTCATTCACTCCTGCCATTGGGATTGCTCAGCATTTTTGCCATAAGTATGTCTCTGGCCTGGCTGCTTTTGTCACCACCACACAACAGCACGATGATGCAATTGCCCTGGTCTTTAAAATAGATTCTGTAGCCCGGACCATAGTGGATCCTCAGCTCACTTATACCTTCGCCCACGGGTTTAATGTCGCCCGCTAAACCATTTGCCAACCGAAAGAGGCGGGAAGCGATAATGGTTTTCGCTCGCCGATCTTTTAAGTTTTGCTCCCAGCGTTGGAAGGATTCTGTCTGAACGATCTCCTTCATATTACTCCATGTGATTTATAAACTACAAATAATTGTCTCTGGAGAGTAAAGCTAAAAGGAGTTAGCTCAAGGATAAATGGCCTGACGCTAAATCCTGAAAGCGTCTCGCAAAATAAAAAACCCGTCTCAGTAACCGTCGGCTAATCTTTTTTTCCAGCCCATACCTAAGGTATATTTCGCCCTTCACAGGAGAAACTATGCTGCCAACTCAATCAACCCGATTAAACAAATACATTAGCGAGAGCGGGATCTGCTCACGTCGCGAGGCTGACCGTTACATTGAACAGGGTAACGTGTTTCTTAACGGCAAACGCGCCACCATCGGCGACCAGGTGGTCCCTGGCGATGTGGTTAAAGTGAATGGTCAGGTCATCGAACCGCGTGATGCTGAAGACCTGGTGTTTATCGCGTTGAACAAACCGGTTGGGATTGTCAGCACCACGGAAGACGGTGAGCGGGACAACATCGTTGATTTCGTGAACCACAGCAGCCGTATCTTCCCGATTGGCCGTCTGGATAAAGACTCTCAGGGGCTGATTTTCCTCACCAACCACGGCGATCTGGTCAACAAAATTCTGCGTGCCGGTAATGACCACGAGAAAGAGTATGTCGTTACGGTGAACAAGCCGGTTACGGACGAATTTATTCGTGGCATGGGCGCGGGCGTGCCGATCCTCGGTACCGTCACGAAAAAGTGTAAGGTGAAGAAAGAAGCGCCGTTCGCGTTCCGCATTACGCTGGTGCAGGGCTTAAACCGCCAGATCCGCCGTATGTGCGAGCACTTCGGTTATGAAGTGACGAAGCTGGAACGCACGCGCATCATGAACGTCAGCCTGTCCGGTATCCCGCTGGGCGAGTGGCGTGATTTAACGGATGACGAGCTGATTGAGCTCTTCAAGCTTATCGAGAACTCCTCGTCCGAAGCGAAGCCGAAGGCCAAAGCCAAACCGAAAACCCAGGCGATTAAGCGCCCGGTGGTGAAGGCGCCTCAGGCGGAAGATAAGGGGCGAGGCAAGCCGGGTAATGGAAAACGCTTTACCCAGCCGGGGCGCAAAAAGAAAGGGCGCTGATTAGCGCCTTCCACGGGTAGACGTTGTGGCCGACCAGGAAAAGGTCGCCTCTGCATCGGGTTTATAAGCCTGCTCTTTTTTAAGCTTGCGGGCTTTTTTCGCCGCGGCGTCACGCTGCGCCATCAGCTTATCGATGTACTCTTTTTTCACCTGATTGGTTTCGGCGTTCGTCAGCGTGCGGCCATGTGCGATACGGGCACGGTCGAGAAGCGTTTTCAGTTCGCGCTGCTCGGCTTCCGTCATGTCTTTCTGGGTCAAACGTGGTGTAGCCATTGCTGAAGCCTCCTGATAGAGAGGCTTCAGTGTAAAGCAAGCCGCGCAAATTAACCCTGCTTCACCGCATCTTTTTTCGTTTGTTCATCAATCGGTTTGCCGGACCAGTAGCCCGCCAGCAGCGAGCCGGAGAGGTTATGCCAGACGGAGAACAGCGCGCCGGGCAGGGCCGCCAGCGGGGAGAAGTAAATTTTACCGAGCGCCGCCGCCAGGCCGGAGTTCTGCATGCCTACCTCGATTGCCAGCGTGCGGCAGGTCGATTCGTCAAAACCGAACAGCTTCCCGCCCCAGTAGCCGCCCAGCAGGCCAATAGTGTTATGCAGCACCACGGCGATGATTACCACAAAGCCCACGGAGGCAATGTGCGATGCGGAACCCGCCACCACGGCGCTGATGATTGCCAGAATGCAGACCATCGAAAACGCGGGCAGGTACGGCTCAACGGCCTTCACCACGCGCGGGAAAAGATGGTGAATGACCAGCCCCAGCGCAATCGGGATCACCACAATCTGCAGAATGCTGAGCAGCATGCCCATCACGTCCACCTGAATATGCGCGTCCACGTACAGACGGGTTAACAGCGGCGTGGCAACGACGCCAACCAGCGTCGAAACGGACGAGATCGTGACGGAGAGCGCCACGTCGCCTTTCGCCAGGTAGATCATGACGTTGGACGCCGTGCCGCTGGCCACGCTGCCCACCAGCACCATCCCGGCGGAGAGATCGGGCGGCATCTTAAAGGCCATCGCCAGCAGCCACGCCGCAAGCGGCATCACCAGGTAGTGCAGGAACATCCCTGCCGCGACGGGCGCAGGGCGAGACAGCACGCGTTTAAAGTCGTCGACTTTCAGATGCACGCCCATACCGAACATGATCAGCATCAGCAGCGTGGCGACCCACGGACCAATGCCCGTGAACGTGGCGGGGGTGTAATACGCGAGTACGGAGAGCAGCAGCGCCCATAACGGGAACAGCCGCGTAACGGCGGATAACATAGTGGATTCCTTGCAGTATTGTCGTGTTGTTTAGTTATGAAAAAGCCGGGTCTGTGCCCGGCTTATAGGTATTGTTTATCCTGCTAACGAATTTTATTCAAACAAATTCTGATGAAGTTTCTGCACGACCTGCTCGGCCTGATCGGCAGGCACCAGGAAGCACAGGTTGTAGCTGGATGCGCCGTAGCAGATCATGCGGATGTTGAACGGGTCGAGCACGCCGAACACCTCTTTACCCACGCCGCAGGCGCGCGACAGCTTGTTGCCGATGATGGCAACCAGCGCCAGGTCTTCTTCTACTTCCACGCGGCACAGCTCAGACAGCTCAATCAGCAGCGACTGCGTCAGCAGCGTGTCGCCGGTGGAGGTAGAGCCGGTGGTGTCCAGCGTAAGCGCAATGCTCACTTCAGAGGTGGTGATCAGATCCACCGAGATATTGTGGCGCGCCAGAATGCCAAACACTTCCGCCAGGAAACCGCGTGAATGAAGCATATTGTGGCTGTGGAGCGTCACCAGCGTCTGGCGACGGCGCAGGGCCAGGGCGCGGAACAGCGGTGGGTTTTCCGTTTTTTTGCAGACCAGCGTCCCGCCCGCTTTCGGATCTTTGCTGGAGCCGACGAAGACCGGAATATCGCTGCGTACGGCCGGCAGCAGCGTTGCCGGGTGCAGCACTTTCGCACCGAAGGTGGCCATTTCAGCCGCTTCTTCAAAGGCGATTACATCAATACGTTTAGCCGCAGAAACGACGCGCGGGTCGGTGGTGTAAATTCCCGGAACGTCCGTCCAAATATCCACGCGCGTTGCATGCAGGGCTTCGCCCAGCAGCGCGGCGGTGTAGTCGCTGCCACCGCGGCCAAGCGTGGTGGTGCGGCCTTTCGCTTCACTGCCGATAAAGCCCTGGGTGATCACGATACCGTCTGCCAGGCGTGGTGCCAGCTGCTGATTGGTCAGCTCCGCCAGCGCCTCAACGTCCGGCTCGGCGCGGCCAAAGCGATCGCTGGTACGCATCACTTTACGCACGTCAAACCACTGCGCCTGAACGTTACGCTCGCGCATGATTTCAACAAACAGCAGGGTGGACATCAGTTCACCGTGGCTGACCAGCTCGTCGGTCAGGGCGGTGGAGGTAGCCAGAGACGCCGCTTCTGCCAGAGTGGTGATATTTTCCAGCAGACGTTCCACTTCCTCGCGGATGACGTTCGGGTTCTGCAGACGTTCAAGGATGTCGAACTGAATTTTGCGCAGTGCATCCAGCTTCACGAAACGTTCTGTCGCTTCCAGTCCTTCAGACAGAGAAACCAGCAGGTTCGTCACGCCGGCGGAGGCAGACAGCACCACCAGGCGGGTATTCGGATCGGCCAGCACCACATCGGCGCTGCGGTTCATGGCATCGTAATCGGCCACACTGGTGCCGCCAAATTTGGCGACCACAAAACTCGTCATAACAACCTCGTGTCAGGGAATGAATAAGCGACCATGGCACAAGAATGAAATGAAAACAGGTGCAGGCGCAAAATACGGCCCTATAAATAAAATGCGGGGGAGGTCCTGTCAATGCTGGGATTATGCGGATTTTTTATGGGGGGGTACCCCTGAGAAACAGGACTTATAACAGCGCCAGATTTTATGCTCCGTTTTAGGGCTTTTTGACCGACATTTCGCCGCCCCGGGAGGGCGCTTCAGCAGCTATACTTTTCGGGTCTTTTCACCTGTGTTTGATGCAGGCCAGGGCAATGGCATAAAAACCATCACAATTTTTATTTGCAGGCGCTACAATCGACCGCAGTCACAATTCTCAAATCAGAAGAGTATTGCTAATGAAAAACATCAACCCAACGCAGACCGCTGCCTGGCAGGCACTCCAGAAACATTTTGATGAAATGAAAGACGTCACCATCGCGGATCTGTTCGCGAAAGATGCCGATCGTTTCTCTAAGTTCTCCGCGACCTTCGACGACCTGATGCTGGTGGATTTCTCCAAAAACCGCATTACCGAAGAAACGCTGGCAAAACTGCAGGATCTGGCGAAAGAGACTGAGCTTGCCGACGCCATCAAATCCATGTTCTCCGGCGAGAAGATCAACCGTACCGAAGACCGTGCCGTGCTTCACGTGGCCCTGCGTAACCGTAGCAATACGCCAATCATCGTTGACGGCAAAGACGTCATGCCTGAAGTGAACGCGGTGCTGGAAAAGATGAAAACCTTCTCCGAAGCGATCATCTCCGGTAGCTGGAAAGGCTACACCGGCAAAGCAATCACCGACGTGGTGAACATCGGTATCGGCGGTTCTGACCTCGGCCCGTTCATGGTGACCGAAGCGCTGCGCCCGTACAAAAACCACCTCAATATGCACTTTGTGTCTAACGTCGATGGTACCCACATCGCCGAAGTGCTGAAGAACGTGAACCCGGAAACCACCCTGTTCCTGGTTGCGTCCAAAACCTTCACCACTCAGGAAACCATGACCAACGCCCACAGCGCGCGCGACTGGTTCCTGAAAACCGCGGGCGACAACAAGCACGTGGCGAAACACTTCGCGGCGCTGTCTACCAACGGTAAAGCGGTCAGCGAGTTCGGCATTGATACCGCGAACATGTTCGAGTTCTGGGACTGGGTTGGCGGCCGCTACTCCCTGTGGTCTGCGATCGGTCTGTCCATCATCCTGTCCGTGGGCTTCGACAACTTCGTCGAGCTGCTCTCCGGCGCGCACGCGATGGACAAACACTTCTCCACCACCGCACCAGAGAAAAACCTGCCGGTGCTGCTGGCGCTGATCGGTATCTGGTACAACAACTTCTTCGGCGCTGAAACCGAAGCGATCCTGCCGTACGACCAGTACATGCACCGCTTTGCTGCTTACTTCCAGCAGGGCAACATGGAATCCAACGGTAAGTATGTTGACCGTAACGGCAACGCGGTGGATTACCAGACTGGTCCAATCATCTGGGGCGAGCCGGGCACCAACGGCCAGCATGCCTTCTACCAGCTGATCCACCAGGGCACCAAAATGGTACCGTGCGATTTCATCGCCCCGGCTATCACCCATAACCCGCTGTCCGACCACCATCCGAAGCTGCTGTCCAACTTCTTTGCGCAGACCGAAGCGCTGGCGTTCGGTAAATCCCGAGAAGTGGTTGAGCAGGAATACCGTGACCAGGGTAAAGATCCGGCAACCCTGGACCACGTTGTGCCGTTCAAAGTGTTCGAAGGCAACCGCCCAACCAACTCCATCCTGCTGCGCGAAATCACGCCGTTCAGCCTGGGCGCGCTGATTGCCCTGTACGAGCACAAGATCTTCACGCAGGGCGCCATCCTGAACATCTTCACCTTTGACCAGTGGGGCGTTGAGCTGGGCAAACAGCTGGCAAACCGTATTCTGCCAGAGCTGGGTGACGATAAAGCGATTGCCAGCCATGACAGCTCGACAAATGGTTTGATCAACCGTTATAAATCCTGGCGTGCGTAATTAAAACGTCATGAAAACGTGCCGGCTTAATGCCGGCATTTTTTTATCGGATAATTCCTGATGTCTGTTAGTTAACTCAAATTCTGAATCTGAGTTTAATCCGAAAAAGACGCTTAACCCGTTAATTGCTGCGGTTTATTTTAAGAAAATACGTAGTGGTTAATTAATATGGATATATTATAACTTATTGATTTTTATCTATTATATATTTATGTTATTTGCCTTTCATTTCCATTTTAACCATTAGTCCGAAAACTCCATCCCTATTTCCCCTTACGGCAAACCCACGGCAGTAGTTGTGTATACTCGATTCCGCCTGAAATTCTTTTCGGGCAAATCTCCATTCATTCATTGAAGGGAAATTGTTATGAAGAAAGTACTGTATGGCATTTTTGCCATATCTGCGCTTGCGGCGACATCTGTCTATGCAGCTCCGGTTCAGGTCGGGGAAGCGGCAGGTTCGGCTGCGACGTCTGCGTCTGCGGGAAGTTCTACCGCAGCCAGCGCCAGCACCGTAAGTTCAGCCGTGGGTGTCGCGCTGGCGGCAACCGGTGGCGGTGATGGCTCCAATACCGGAACCACGACCACCACGACAACCAGCACCCAGTAATAGCGGGTGTTTTAATCATAACCACACTTCGGTGTGGTTATTTCGCCCCTTCGGAGAAGAGTCGTGAAGCGACCTGCAATCATTCTGATTTGCCTGCTGCTGCAGGCGTGCTCGGCCACCACCAAAGGGCTGGGAAACTCACTGTGGGAAAGCATGTTCGGCACACCGGGCGTGCATTTGACCGATGACGAACTTCAAAACATGCCCTATGCCAGTCAGTACATGCAGCTAAACGATGGCCCGCAGCTGTTTGTGGTGCTCGCTTTCGATGAAAACGGGCAGCAGAAATGGGTGACGCAGGATCAGGCCACCATCGTGACGCAGCATGGTCGTATCGTGAAAACCCTGTTGGGCGGCGACAACCTGCTGGAGGTGAATAACATCGCTGCCGATCCGCTGATCAAGCCGAACCAGATCGCCGACGGCGCAAGCTGGACGCGCACGATGGGCTGGACCGAACATAAGCAGGTGCGTTACGCCACGGCACGCTCGACCTTCCGCTGGGACGGCACGGACAGCGTGAAAGTCGGCAGCGACGAAACGCAGGTTCGCGTGCTGGATGAAGAAGTCACTACCGACCAGGCCACCTGGCACAACCGCTTCTGGATCGACGAGGAAGGGCAGATCCGCCAGTCCCAGCAGTATCTCGGTGCCGGATTCTTCCCGGTGAAAACCACCCTGATCAAGGCGGCGAAATCATGAAAACGCTCATCCACGTTGCGCTTCTCGCCAGCCTTGCCGCGCCGCTGGCATGGTCCGCAGGGACGGTGAAGGTCTACACGCCAGACAGTGAAAAACCCAAAACCTTAACCCACGCTGAGCATCTGCTCGATCTCGTCGGACAGCCAAGGCTCGCCAACAGCTGGTGGCCGGGGGCAGTGATCGCTGAACGGCAGAAGACCGCTGAAGCGGAACAACAGCACAAGGCGCTTCTTGCCAGGCTGACGGGATTAGCGGAGCAGGAAGATGGCGACGACGCGGCGGCGATTAACAGCGTTCGCCAGCAGCTGCAGGCGCTGAAGGTGACTGGCCGTCAGAACGTGAACCTGGATCCCGACGAAGTGCGCGTCACGGAAAAGGGCAACCCCACGCTTGAAGGGGAGTATACGCTCTGGCTGCCGGAGAAGCCGACGACGGTGACCGTAATGGGGCTTATCAGCAGCCCGGGTAAAAAGCCCTTCACGCCCGGTCGTGACGTGGCGAGCTACCTCGACGAGCAGAGCCTGCTGAGCGGTGCCGATAACAGCTACGCCTGGGTGGTTTACCCTGACGGGCACACACAAAAAGCCCCCGTCGCTTACTGGAATAAACGGCATATCGAACCTATGCCGGGCAGCATCATTTTTGTCGGTTTTGCCGACCATTTCTGGACGAAGGCGTATGACGGGCTTAACGCCGATATCCTTCACTCCCTGATTCAGCGGATACCGGAATAATGAAAAGAACCTATCTTTACAGCATGCTGGCGCTCTGCGTGAGTGCCGCCTGCCATGCAGAAACGTATCCGGCACCCATTGGCCCGTCTCAGTCAGACTTCGGCGGCGTCGGTTTACTGCAAACGCCCACCGCGCGGATGGCGCGCGAAGGGGAAATTAGCCTTAACTACCGTGATAACGACCAGTATCGCTATTACTCCGCCTCGGTACAGCTATTCCCGTGGCTTGAAACCACGCTGCGCTATACCGACGTGCGTACGAAACAATACAGCAGCGTAGAGGCGTTCTCCGGCGATCAGACCTACAAAGATAAAGCCTTCGACGTCAAGCTGCGCCTGTGGGAAGAGAGCTACTGGATGCCGCAGGTGTCCGTGGGCGCCAAAGATATCGGTGGTACCGGTCTGTTTGATGCGGAATACATCGTGGCCAGTAAAGCCTGGGGGCCGTTCGACTTCTCGCTCGGCCTGGGATGGGGCTATCTCGGCACCAGCGGCAACGTGAAAAACCCGTTTTGCTCCTACAGCGATAAATACTGCTACCGCGATAACAGCTATAAGAAAGCGGGCTCCATCAACGGAGACCAGATGTTCCACGGTCCGGCGTCGCTGTTTGGCGGCGTGGAGTATCAAACGCCCTGGCAGCCATTACGCCTGAAGCTGGAATATGAGGGGAATGACTACTCGCAGGACTTCGCCGGAAAGATTGAGCAGAAGAGCAAGTTTAACGTCGGCGCCATTTATCGCGTCACCGACTGGGCCGACGTTAACCTCAGCTACGAGCGCGGCAATACGGTGATGTTTGGCTTCACGCTGCGCACCAACTTTAACGACATGCGGCCGCACTACAATGATAACGCGCGCCCTGCATACCAGCCGGAGCCGCAGGATGCGATTCTGCAGCACTCCGTGGTGGCAAACCAGCTGACGCTGCTGAAATACAATGCCGGCCTGGCGGATCCGAAAATTCAGGTGAAAGGCGACACGCTGTACGTCACCGGCGAGCAGGTGAAATACCGCGACTCGCGCGAAGGGATCGAACGCGCTAACCGGATCGTTATGAACGATCTGCCGGAGGGGATCCGCACGATCCGCGTGACGGAGAACCGTCTCAACCTGCCGCAGATGACGACGGAAACGGACGTTGCCAGCCTCAGGCGCCATCTGGAAGGCGAGCCGCTCGGGCATGAAACCGAGCTGGTGCAAAAACGCGTAGAGCCGATCGTGCCGGAAACCACCGAGCAGGGCTGGTATATCGACAAATCGCGCTTCGATTTCCATATCGATCCGGTGCTGAACCAGTCCGTCGGCGGGCCTGAAAACTTCTACATGTATCAGC
This sequence comes from Enterobacter cloacae complex sp. S3, assembly GCF_014930495.1. Lineage (NCBI taxonomy): Bacteria > Pseudomonadati > Pseudomonadota > Gammaproteobacteria > Enterobacterales > Enterobacteriaceae > Enterobacter > Enterobacter cloacae complex sp. S3. The sequence continues at coordinate 22,420 of NZ_JADBRD010000026.1, forward strand.
TGGGCGTCATGGCGACGGCGGATCTGTGGCTCACCGACCACCTGCTGACCACTGGCAGCCTGTTCGGCAACATCGCCAATAACTACGACAAGTTCAACTACACCAACCCGCCAAAAGACTCGGCGCTGCCGCGCGTGCGTACCCGCGTGCGTGAGTACGTACAAAACGATGCCTACGTGAATAACCTGCAGGCCAACTACTTCCAGTACTTTGGCAACGGCTTCTACGGCCAGGTGTACGGCGGGTATCTGGAAACCATGTACGGCGGCGCGGGGGCGGAAGTGCTTTATCGTCCTGTCGACAGTAACTGGGCGTTCGGGGTGGATGCCAACTACGTCAAACAGCGTGACTGGCGCAGCGCGCAGGACATGATGAAGTTCACCGACTACAGCGTCAAAACGGGCCATCTGACCGCCTACTGGACGCCGTCGTTCGCGCCTGACGTGCTGGTGAAAGCCAGCGTCGGCCAGTACCTGGCGGGCGATAAGGGCGGTACGCTGGACATCTCTAAACACTTCGACAGCGGCGTCGTGGTGGGTGGCTATGCCACCATCACCAACGTTTCGCCGGACGAGTACGGGGAAGGGGACTTCACCAAAGGGGTCTACGTGTCGATCCCGCTGGATCTGTTCTCGTCAGGCCCAACCCGCAGCCGTGCGGCAGTGGGCTGGACGCCGCTGACGCGTGACGGGGGTCAGCAGCTTGGACGTAAGTTCCAGCTGTATGACATGACGAGCGATAAGAACATTAACTTCCGCTGATGCCCCTCACCCTCTCCCCTAAGGGGAGAGGGGAATCCTCTCCATTGCGTCAAACATAAACAAAAAATATAGATCCCCGTCACATTTTTGCGTTATACAGGAACCTCGCCCTGGAGAATGAGGTGCTGTATGACATCCCTGACTCGCCCGCGCGTTGAGTTTATCTCAACAGTCCTCCAGACCGTGCTGAACCTCGGTCTGTTGAGCCTTGGCCTGATACTGGTCGTCTTTTTGGGTAAAGAGACAGTGCATCTTGCGGATGTACTGTTCGCCCCTGAACAAACCAGCAAATATGCGCTGGTGGAAGGCCTGGTGGTCTACTTTCTCTACTTTGAATTTATCGCCCTGATTGTGAAGTACTTTCAGTCCGGCTTTCACTTCCCGCTGCGTTATTTTGTCTACATTGGGATCACTGCGATAGTGCGGCTGATCATCGTCGATCATAAATCCCCGCTCGACGTGCTGATCTACTCGGCGGCGATCCTGCTGCTGGTGATCACCCTCTGGCTGTGCAACTCGAAGCGGCTGAAACGCGAATAAAAAAATGGCGGCCCGGAGGCCGCCTAACAACAGTCACAAGTTGGGTCAATACAATACGTCTAAAGTTGAGGGTTGCAGTGGCATAACAAAATGAAACTTAACCTTTCACACCGCCCGCCGTCAGGCCGTTGACCAGCCAGCGCTGCGCCAGCAGGAACACCACGGTAATCGGGATGGCGGAAAGTACGGCCGCCGCGGCAAAGTCGCCCCACAGGTAGTTTTGCGGGTTGAGGTATTGCTGCATACCTACGGCCAGGGTGTAGCTGTTCACATCACGCAGTAACAGTGAGGCAACCGGTACTTCGGTGATCGCAGCGATAAACGACAGGATAAACACTACCGCCAGAATCGGCACCGACAGCGGCAGCAGCACCAGGCGGAACGCCTGCCACGGGGTTGCGCCATCCAGCGCGGCCGCTTCTTCCAGCGAGCCGTCGATAGTTTCGAAATAGCCTTTGATGGTCCACACATGCAGTGCGATACCGCCAAGATAGGCGAAGATCACGCCGCCGTGGGTGTTCAGGCCGATAAACGGTACGTACTGGCCCAGACGGTCAAACAGGGCATACAACGCCACCAGCGACAGTACGGCCGGGAACATCTGGAAAATCAGCATCCCTTTCAGCAGCGTCGCTTTGCCCGGGAAACGCATGCGGGCGAAGGCATAAGCACAGGTGGTGGAAAGCGCCACGATACCAATGGCGGTAATACCTGCGATTTTCACCGAGTTCCACAGCCACAGCAGGACCGGGAACGGCGGCGGCGTGACGCGGCCATCCGCGTGTTCCACGCTGAAGCCCAGCGCGAGCCTCCAGTGCTCCCAGGAGATTTCGTCCGGGATCAGGCTCCCCGTCGCGAAGTTACCCGAACGCAGGGAGATGGCGATAACCATCAGCAGCGGGAACATGATCGCCGCGATGAAAATCAGCAGGCCTAAGTGCGTCGCCAGGAGGCGCAACTTCTGAGATTTGGGTTGTACCATTGCCATGATTGATGCCCTCCTTAATCAAATTTCATACGTGTGGCTTTCAGGTTCACAATCGCCAGAGCGCCTACCAGCAGGAAGATCAGGGTGGCAATCGCTGCCGCCAGACCGAAGTCCTGGCCGCCGCCGCCTTCGAAGGCGATACGGTAGGTGTAGCTCACGAGCAGGTCGGTATAGCCTGCTGGCGTCGTGGTGCCAAGGCGGTCCGGGCCGCCGTTGGTCAACAGCTGAATCAGCACGAAGTTGTTAAAGTTAAAGGCGAAGCTGGCAATCATCAGCGGCGTCAGCGGCTTAATGAGCAGCGGCAGCGTAATCTTGAAGAAGTTCTGGAACGGGCCCGCGCCGTCCATCGCCGAGGCTTCGTACAGATCGTCCGGGATAGCCTTCAGCAGGCCCATGCACAGGATCATCATGTACGGATAACCGAGCCAGGTGTTCACGATGATAATCATCGAGCGAGCGGTGGTCGGGTCGCTGAACCAGGCCGGTTTGATGCCGAACAGGGCGCTCAGCATCATGTTGATTTCACCGAAGCTCTGGTTAAAAAGCCCTTTGAAAATCAGAATCGAGATAAACGACGGTACGGCATACGGCAGGATCAGCAGCACGCGGTAAATCGCTTTGCCTTTCAGGGATTCCCACTGGACCAGACAGGCCAGCACCATGCCCACGGCCACGGTCAGGATCACCGTCAGCACCGAGAAGACCACCGTCCAGACGAAGATGGCGAAGAACGGTTTCTGAATGCCTTCGTCGGTAAACACGCGGGTAAAGTTGTCCCAGCCGATGGTGACGGTATAGCCCGGGCTGAGCTTGTCATCACCCCATTTGCCGTCGGCAGTAATGGACTGATAGAAACCAATGTCGTTATTCGGACGATATTTCACGCCGCTCTGGTTGTTGGTCAGCGTGCCGTCGTCCGCCAGGGTATACAGCGGCTGCGTGCCGGAGAACTGGCGCAGCGAGCTCATGGTCACTTTGCTTTCGTCTGGCAGCACTGCGGTGAGCTGGGTCAGCGCCTGACGATTCTGGGTAATGACGCGCAGGTTGGCACGTTCACCTTCCGGCAGGGCCTGTGCCTCTTTTAAGGCCAGCTTCTGCTCGCCGCCAAATTTGAACGCGTCGGAGACATAGTATTTGCTGCTTGCTTCGTCAGTAAGCGCTAACTTCCACTCGTTACCGGCAGGATACAGGCCGAAGTTAAAGGTCTTGCCTGCCTGATATGAGCGATCCAGCAGGACCTGCTGCGCGCGTTCCTGCGCAAGCTGGTTGGTGCTGCTGTAGTTGGTAAACGCAATGGCGATGGTACAAATCAGCGGGAACAGGACAAACAGCCCCATCCCGGCCACGCCCGGATAAACATAGCGCCATGCATAGGCTTTACGATTAGCGAAAATATACAGGCCAGCAGAGCTTAAAATCAGCGTCATGATGGCAAACAGATATTCCCCTTGTACGTACATTAAAACAACAAGGTAACCCACCAGCAGACACAGCAGACCTATCGCTGACCACTTCAGCGCGTCGCTTTGCCACCAGCGTTTCTTTTTAATGACATCCATGGGGTTTTTCCTCTACAACGTTTGATCTTTTCTCCCTCTCCTGGGGGAGAGGGCCGGGGTGAGGGCGTGCGGATAGCGCCAACCCTCACCCTAACCCTCTCCTAAAGGGAAAGGGGACTACGTCATTACTTAGTAATACGACCCTGAGCATCTTTCAGCGCGGCATCGACAGTCTGACGACCGCTTGCAGCGTTGATGACCGCGGTACGCGTGGCGTACCAGAACGCAGCCATCTGTGGGATGTTCGGCATGATTTCGCCTTTCTGGGCGTTATCCATGGTGGCCGCGATACGTGGATCTTTCGCCAGCTGATCCTGGAAGGATTTCAGCGCGACGGCGCCCAGCGGTTTGTCCTTGTTCACTTCATCCAGACCCTGATCGGTCAGCAGGTAGTTTTCCAGGAACTCTTTCGCCAGCTCTTTGTTCGGGCTGGCAGCGTTGATGCCCGCGCTCAGCACGCCAACGAACGGTTTAGACGGCTTGCCTTTGAAGGTTGGCAGCAGGGTCACGCCGTAGTTGACTTTGCTCTTGTCGATGTTGGTCCAGGCCCACGGACCGTTGATGGTCATCGCGGTTTCGCCTTTGTTGAACGCCGCTTCCGCGATGGAGTAATCGGTATCCGCGTTCATGTGTTTGTTCTTGATCAGATCCACCAGGAAGGTCAGACCCGCTTTCGCGCCAGCGTTGTCCACGCCCATTTTTTTTTTTTTTTTATTGTGATCATGTAGATGTTCTCTATGTCCGTCTGCGCCAGCGTCAGAAGCAGCAGGATNNCGTCGGCAGCAATCAGCGGCCAGGTGAAGTACGGCTCTTGCAGGTTGAACATCAGGGCGGATTTACCTTTCGCCTTCAGCTCTTTATCCAGTTTCGGGATCTCTTCCCAGGTTTTCGGCGGGTTTGGTACCAGGTCTTTGTTGTAAATCAGAGACAGGGCTTCAACCGCGATAGGGTAAGCGATCAGCTTGCCGTTATAGCGAACGGCATCCCAGGTGAACGGGAACAGCTTGTCCTGGAAGGCTTTATCTGGCGTCACTTCAGCCAGCAGGCCAGACTGCGCGTAACCCCCGAAACGGTCATGCGCCCAGAAAATAATGTCCGGGCCGTCGCCGGTTGCTGCAACCTGCGGGAACTTCTCTTCCAGCTTGTCAGGGTGTTCTACGGTAACTTTGATGCCGGTATCTTTTTCGAATTTTTTGCCCACTTCGGCCAGGCCGTTATAGCCCTTGTCGCCGTTAATCCAGATAACCAGCTTGCCTTCTTCAATTTTGGCGAGCGCCGGGGCGGAAACCATCATTGCTGCAAGGGCGGACAATGCGAAAACGCGTGCGCCAGTCTTGATATTCATATCTGCCATCCTTTTTGGTGATGTGCTCGTGGATACATAAGGTGGTTCAACGTGACTCAGTCTCCTTATTTGACATCCTCTTTCCATCCTCCCAACCCCTACGCCCCACCCCCCGTTTGTGTGATCTCCGTTGCATAAATTTAAGTTATGAGTGCTGGCGCACATAAAAACCCACCGAATTTTGCAGGCGGCTTCACGAATTTTGCCTCAGCCCGCCCACGGC
>NZ_JADBRD010000027.1:0-13104 GCF_014930495.1 Enterobacter cloacae complex sp. S3
CGACTATTTGCAACAGTGCCTTTTTGACAGACTTTTCGGTGGCCACCACGGTGGCGGTTACAGCGGTGGTGGGCATCACGGTGGTGGGCATCACGGTGGTGGCGGTGGGTACGGAAGCGGCGGGCCGCCAGCGGGCGGGTGGGGTAATGGCGGCCTTGCTTGCCCCAACTGCAAGGCATCTAACGCGCCAGGCGCTCGCTTCTGCCAGCAGTGCGGGACTTCGTTGGTTCCTTCGGCTTGCGCGCAATGCGGAACCACACTGCAACCGGGTACGAAGTTTTGCGCTCAGTGCGGCAAGGCAGCGGTCTGACCGTGCCATGCTCGTCGGCTATGCGCGCGTCTCGACGCAGGATCAGAACCTGGAGCTACAGCGAGAGGCCTTGACCCAGGCCGGGTGCCAAAAGCTCTTTGAGGACAAATTAAGCGGCACGAGAGCCGAGCGCCCCGGCTTGGCCAAGGCGCTTGAAATGCTACGCAAGGGAGACACGCTGGTCGTCTGGAAGCTGGATCGCCTGGGCCGTAGCGTCAAGCAATTGGTCGATCTGGTCAGCGAGTTGCACAAGCAGAGCATCCAGTTCAAGAGTCTCACCGACGCCATCGACACCGGCACGCCGTCGGGACGGTTCTTCTTTCACGTCATGGCCAGCCTCGCCGAAATGGAGCGCGAGCTGACGGTGGAGCGGACCCGTGCAGGATTGGCGGTCGCCCGGCTGTCAGGCCGCAAGGGAGGACGCAAACCGAAGATGACCAAAAGCAAGATTGAATCGGCCAAGAAACTGCTCGCCAGCGGGATCGCTCCCAAGGACGTGGCCAAGAACCTCGGGGTCTCAATCCCGACGTTGTATCGCTGGGTGCCGGCTTCCGGTCACGCTGAACAAAAATGAACTCAGAAGAAGGACGAAGATGAGCACCAATCACTCCCATGCCCTACCCAGCGAGCGCAATGAAAAATCGCTCTGGATCGCCCTGGCGCTGACCGGAAGCTTCCTGCTGGCCGAAGTCGCCGCAGGCATTGTTTTCAACAGCCTGGCCCTGCTCTCAGATGCGGCGCACATGTTCACGGATGCAGCGGCGCTGGCCATCGCCTTGGCGGCTGTACGGGTGGCGAGACGGCCAGCCGATGCCAAGCGCACCTATGGCTACTACCGCTTCGAAATCCTTGCGGCCGCATTCAACGCCCTGTTGCTCTTCGGCGTCGCTGGCTACATCCTGTATGAGGGCTGGCAGCGTTTGCGCGAGCCAGCGCAGGTTCAGTCCAGCGGGATGCTGGTGGTAGCAGTGCTGGGTCTGATCGTCAACCTCATCAGCATGCGTATGCTTCAGGGCGGCAAGGACAAGAGCCTCAACGTCAAAGGCGCTTATCTGGAGGTCTGGAGCGACATGCTTGGCTCCATCGGCGTGATCGGAGCTGCGCTGGTCATCCGATTCACCGGCTGGGTGTGGGTAGATGCGGTCGTCGCCGTGGCAATTGGGCTTTGGGTGCTGCCACGAACTTGGCTGCTACTCAAGGAAAGCCTGAATGTCTTGCTGGAGGGAGTCCCAGACGGCATTGACATGGGAGCCTTGATGGCATCTGTTCAGGCCGTGCCAGGCGTGACAGGGCTGCATGACTTGCACGTATGGGCGCTCACGAGCGGCAAGGTCAGCATGACCGCTCATATCGTGTATGCGCCGGAAATAGGGCCCGACGAGTTGCTCAAAACCCTCAAGTTGTTGCTGGCTGACCGATTCAGCATCTTCCATACGACGCTGCAACTGGAGATTGTTGCCTGTGAGCACAGCGTCGATGGGTGCAACTTCGTGGATCATCGCCACAAAGAACCGAGTTCTCAACCAGACCAAGCCGCAGCCCGGCAGGCGTGACTAATGGGACTCCTACTACCCGGCTAGCCAAACCGGTCTTAGCGTACGATTTTTTCCGTTTTCTGAGACGACCCCTATTAGATATCACTGTCGCAACTCAAGAGGTTGCAAGACTGCTCTGTAGTCCATGTCTATTCTAAGTTTTCAAAACAATCAAATATAGAGTTTCTGCTCCGGACTTTGTCATAAGTGCGTCGTATCGGTTCTCTCTTTTTCACCTGCACAGTCCTGTCGGGCCACATTACTGAGGTTGGAGACTGTGGTGAGCGAGTGTCTGATAATGTATAACATACCGGATCAGGATATCTCTCCATTTTTTATGGCATACATTTTCATGTCTGCCTCTTTCATTATGTCGGAAGGTACCTTATGTTTCTCTGCATTAAATTCTGCAGTACCTGCTGAAAATGATAATATACCGGATATTGTAGCGGATTGATTTAAGTTATGCACAGCTAGCTTGATTTTTTCTACAACTGATACAGCATCAGCCTCTGAGCAGTCAGTCAGTAAGTAAAATACTGAATTCATCACCACCGAGTCTGGCAATCATGTGATTGCCTGCTGTAACCTCTTCAAGGATGCGGGCGAAAGCCTTCAGCACTCTATTGCCTTCATGGTGTCCAAAGGTGTCATTGATAAATTTGAACTCATCGAGATCAATAACGATGACACTAAACACGCTCTTTTTTAATCGTGCTTTGCGGAAGGTTTTTTCAAGAAAGAGGGTATAGGAGCGGCTGTTAAATTGTTCAGTTAAAGAATCTTTAATGGCTATTTGTAATAATTCAAACTCGTCTTCTACAATTGCTGCGAGGTCCATGAGCAAAGACATTTGCTCTGGGGAAAAGATTTTTGGCGAACTGTCAAGCACGCAGATTGCACCGGCTATATCTCCGCCGGGTAAACGCACCGGATATCCTGCATAAAAACGTATAAAAGGATAGCCGGTAACCAGAGGATTTTTTAAAAAGTTTGGATTCATCAATGTGTCTTCAATGACCAAAGGCTGTCCGGTTTTTAAAATCCAATTGCAGAATGACACCATTTTATTTATTGGTTGCAGTTCCACACCACATAAGGATTTGAAGTACTGCCGTTCTTCATCAATTAGTGTAACCAGCGCTATTGGAACATCAAACAACCTTACCGCTATTCTCGTCAGTCGATCGAAACGTTCATCTGAGCCGGTATTCAAAAGTTCGATGTTATATAAAGAAAGCTGTCTTTTTTCTTCGTTTCTCTGGTTGGAATTAATCATTTAAATCGTTTATCTCACTAAAGTGATATATTTATGTATTTCTTTAAATAAAGTGGTGCTTTCAGTTAGCAGGAACAGTTTTAATAAACTTTCGGTATATGTAAATTCCTTTCTCTTGAAAAAAAAGCGCTCTTTATAACCAAATGTTATAGAAAACATTGTGGTATCGACAAAACCAACCGTCGGAGAATAAATCAACACATTAATCTTATGCTATTGAACTTAAACTCCTACTTCAATATAGTTATACAATTTTTTTTAATGTCCATGTTTATCTGTTGCCTTTTCTCCTGATAGACACTATCCTGTTGATTCCATGAATATTGTATGGCATATGCTTGTCGCCAACTCTGTTTCTTTTTATGAGCCTGACTTTTTAGATAAAAAACTATCCAGGACTAAAAAATGCTTAAAAAATTCATTCATTCTTCAGAACCTGTTCTGAAGGCGCTGCAGGATCACGCAGCTTTTATAGAGTTTTCAACAGATGGCGTCATTTATGACGTAAATAAAAAATTTCTTGATGTTGTTGGTTATGAAAGAGACGAATTGATTGGACAGCACCATCGCATATTTTGTGATGAAGACTATGTAAAAAGTACAGATTATGAGTCTTTTTGGCTAAAACTTTCTGCCGGGTACTCGTTTTCTGACAAGTTCATGCGTTATAAAAAAGATGGCTCGATAATATGGCTTGAAGCTAACTACATCCCTATTAAAAGCAGGGGGGGTAAAGTAAAAAGCATCATAAAAATAGCCAGTGATATAACAGAGCGTATTGTCATAGCTCTTGAAAAGGATGCGTTATTAAAAGCTGCAAGTCTTTCTATGGGAATGATCACATTTTATCCATCGGGACACATTATCACAGCTAATGATAATTTTTTAAATGCTGCAGGATATAGCCTGGCAGATATCCAGGGTAAACACCATTCATTATTTTGCGATAAAACTTTCAGTACATCTGCTGAGTATGCACTTTTTTGGGAAAGATTAAGTTGTGGTGAAACGCTGACCGGTGTATACCGGCGCATCACGAAACACGGTGCGGATTTGTGGCTACAGGCCAGTTACTGTCCTGTTTTTGATTTTAACGGAAAGGTAATGAAGGTTGTCAAATATGCTCAGGATATTACAAAACAGAAGTTAAAAAATGAGTTTGAAGCACAGGCGGCGCATAAGGCATATGATGTGTCATCTTTAACTGCGGAGCAGACATCACATGTCAGTGCAGCAATTGCAGAAACGTCTGTTGCTCTTGAAGACGCAATTACCACTACCACGGTGCTGAATGGGTATATTCAGCAATTATCACAGCGCTCCGCAGAAATAACTGAAATATCAAATACTATCCATGATATCGCCGTCCAGACAAAAATGCTTTCACTGAATGCCACAATCGAAGCTGCTCGGGCTGGAATTCATGGTCGGGGATTTTCTGTTGTGGCTGCTGAAGTACGTCTTCTGGCGGACAGGATAGATTCCGCTACGAAACAAATTTCGGGTATTACTGAGCAGAACAGCGAACTCTGTAAAAAGTCCGTAGTGAAAATACGTGAGAGTAATGATGCGATCATAAAATCTGTCAATACGGCAGAAAAGACCGCAGAAATAATCTCGCAAATCAGTATGAATGCCTCGGCCATGATGGCGGTTGTTGAAGAGATAAATACTGCTGTACAGGCTGAATCATAGCCCCCTGCTTTCAACTGGTATTTTTTGTGTCTGAAACTAGAGTCAGTATTTTTAACTTAAATGTCATTACATAAAAAATTGACAAAGTAGTGGACGATGAAAAATATCAGTTTTTCACTCATGCCTCCTTCCAATTTCATGCCTCCGAAATACGAAAAGCAACCTTAACGAATGGAAGGGACTTGCCATGGATGGTTATTCGATTAAGGTCAAATCCCCTGAAAATGGCGTATAGCGCAGGAGTACACCTTATCGCTATAGGTGAGCCTTTTCAAAAAACAGGCTTACCGTACAATAATTCTCTATATCCAAACTGACCCCATTATGCTTACGCCGGCCACCTGGGGATTATTGGTCTGGTACAGTCTGCTTTTGGCTTACTTAGGATGACGTGATGGCTATCAGTGAGAAAGAACTGATAGCCCGTAACCACCTGACAGGTTATCGGTCGGGCTTAACTGGTTATTAGCGCAGGGCATGTTAAACTTCCCGCAGGGAAAAGGAGAGAAGCATGAACCATGAAAGTGATCTGACGAACCACGGCTTCAGTGAAGAGGACATTGTCCGGCTGCAGGCCAGTTCAGCTAAAACGGGTACGGAGATGGATACCCTCCTGAACGATCTGGCAAACCGTTTTAAGGCCCTGATATGGGTGCTGTCAGTCATGTTACTGATTTTTGTGGTCACACTTTTGGCGGGCTCGAGGATGCATGCCATTTCCTTTGGCGTGGCTATTCTTGTTCTTGGCACTCTGTTTACGATTACCATGCCTTTGAAGCTGGCCTATAAATCATGGCATTACCGCCGGAATCTCATTTCCCAGCGTCATCAGAAGTGATCAGATCGAAAACAACCTTAGCCTTTACCCCCCATCCCACAATTTTCATTGTCAGTTTGCCCCGGGACATGGTGTCGATTTTCCGGTAAAAATCGGTGCTGATATAGTTAAACAGACGCCATGTCCCAGGTCTGGCCATTAATCCATAGACACTGTAGATATTGCCTGCAAGCGCGATCCCGTTGTATATCCCTAACCCTGTTGATCGTTCAAATCCCATGAATTTAGCGATGTTCATGGCACCATCACCAAACATACCCTGCGTGTCAGGTTCATTCAGGAACTGACGACCAACTTCACGGGTTATCGTGTTGGCCGAGTCGACAATCAGAATAGCCCCGGCAAGAACGCCTACGGGGGTCATTGAGGAAGTCAGCACGAAGCCAAATACGCCCTGCATACCTGCCAGCACCACTTTAATTCCTGAGATGACATAACCGACCATCCGGTCTTCATCCCTGACGTATTTGATCTGGGCATATAGTTTCGCATAACCGGTCTGGAGCTGCCGGCTCTGCTCAAGCAGACTGCTGTTTTCTGCCTGCAGGTTACGCAGGCAGGTCATGCACTCTTCGTCAGACTTTGCCCGCCGGGCACGCTCAAATTCGCCATTAATGACAGATTTAATTTCATCGATGAATTTGAGACGCGTCAATCCATCCCCCAGATGTCGGGCGCCAACAATATTAGCGGTATTGACGAGTTTGCGGGCCTCCAGATTAATCATGGTTTCTGCCCAGAGTCGTGCCTGGCTTTTGTTTCCCGGAAGAATTATATCCATTTTACTCATCCTGATTGAAAATCACCCGTTAAAGCTTATCGCGCTCCCGGATTTAGGCAACCCTGCTTTAAAGGGTAAAATAATAGTCTGATGCTGTCAGTAAACCTTCGCCCATGATGGCCAGCCTGTGTAGTCCAGGGTTCATGGAACATGTATGCCGCGAAGCGGCATGGAGACGCCAGCCGGAGCTGAACCGGGTGATTCTGGTGAGGGGCGTCGTAACCGGCATCAGCCGTTACGGATTGATAGGTTCTGCCAATCCCATCCCTTTCCCTGCAAAGCTATACCCGCTTAAAGCTTTCCGATTGCTAATGTGCGCGGTCGGAGTGAGTCCGTCAAGGCCGATGGCCGCTGACGGGCTGTATCTCCGCGTTAGCGCCGTCAGGCGCTTACGAGCGTGTATGAAGTGATTACCGTGACTTAACTACAGCTACTCTTGATACTAGTTACAACATCCCTCTTAAAGCGAGGGTGTTCCGGCCCTTTGGGCCGGGGCGGCGTCGGTTTAGCAGGGGTCAGGTATGTATGCGGTGCCTGGTTCTGGCGAGAACGAGGCCCGGCGCTTGCGACGGGAGGTACTTTTGATTTCCTTCTGAGCGCGCGGCCGTGAGGCCGCTGCATGCGAAGGCATTTTACGTTATCCACAGAGTGGCCCAAGACAAAGATCCACTCTGGAATGTAATGAACAGAGAGATAAAAAAGGTGAAGTAAGACTGTTTTGCGGAATGTCTTTTATTCATTTCCGGGTTACTTCACTTATTCGTTTGCGGATTTCTGTGTAAAAAAAAGAGACTGTGGCCATTGCGGGCCATAACGACCGGCAGAACGTCATGATGACCGGAAGAAGAAAGGAGTGAAGGATGAAAAATGAGCAGAATGGCCGAAAAAAACCAGCACGAAAAGCCCCGGTGAGGGGCCCGTAAACAAGAAGACTGTTGTGTCGTCTGTGACTAGTCCGGGGGAGAAAGCGCCAGATCCAGCTGGTAAAGATGCTGGATGGCCAGAGCCTTCAGGCGCTCAGATGTGCACCAGTACGCTTCGTCAGGCGGGAGGGTGCGGTAAATCCATTCAGACATTGCATGGAGTCGTTCATCTGCCGGCAGCTTAATCAGATTGTTGGCACGTTTACGCTCCGCGCCTTTTTTGCGGCGGTAAACGAGTGCCTCCCGACGCTTACGGCCAGACCAGCATTTCCGCGCAGAGTGGGCCTGAACATCATCATGTTCGCTCATCACTCCTTCCCGGATCAGCTGCTCACGCTCGGCGCTCTGACGGAGCTTCTTCTCCTGCTCTTTAAACAGCTTGTCCATATCGACGCCCAGCATCTGGAATCCCACGGGGGTTATATAGACATACGTTGGCAACCAGGTGCGGGATTCACGATCCCAGGCGCGTTCTTCTGCGAGGCCCAGAACGCCAAACCGTACCTGTTCCTCAATAAGCCGTGAAAGGCGTGACACCGTCACCTCCGTTTCAGGAATGACATTGCCTTTTGCGTCCTTTGCACTGAGTTCTTTTGCAAGACGGGAGATACACATGCCGACGGTATGCTTGCCGGCATCACAGAAGCTGATGAGCACTGGCCAGAGCGCATCGAGCAGGCGCTGACGTTCCGGACGGAAGCCATATTTACGTCCCGCCTTACGGCGGCCGGCGACATAGAGAGGGTGACGAGAAACATACATGCGCAGGCTGACCTGCCCGGTTTCTTTGTCTTTTTTCACCAGGCGATTGTAGGCATGACCGAGCTGTCCGGAGAGCTTTTTATAATGCTCCGGGCGATACCAGGCCGGGTTCTCACATTTGGCTTTTGTGGAATGCTCACCGCGTTTGCGGCGGGTCAGTTTTTTGACCGGTGCAATGAGGAAATTACCCTGAGTGCCGGCATCGACATCCTGGCAGAAACGGGTTAGCTCATCTTTCGGTAGATCTGACCAGTGAACAGAAATCTGATTGTCATTTACGGCGGCCTGTTCTTATGGCGGCCGGGTGTTGTGTTATGTGGTGCATGCGTTATAATCCTTCACAGGCCACGCGCCTGCTTTTGGACCCCCTGATATCTGTGTCTTCCGCCAAGATGATGACAGATGTCGGGGGGTTTGTGCATTCAGGCTCCGGGAAATCCCGTTACCTGCTCCTGAACGTTTTACTGGACACGTCCTGTCCCTGTCTGTTTCCGGAAGTCCGCATTTCTTCCGTAAAACCATCTTTTGCCACCCGCCTGCCTCACCACAAAGCAGTCAAACCGTCAGTTTGAGTTAGGACACAAAAGTAATCTGAATCAACAATCTGTCCCACCACAAGACGATCGCTGACGATCCGAATACTACCTTCTCATCAGTAACTTTTCCAGATGTTAGACCAGATAACAATCCATAGTTTTCATGCTAATTGTCCGGATGAGACTGCTAGCAAGCATCGCACGCAGTAAATTCAGGGCGTTGGGTTTGATTTGGTAGGCCAGAGCAAGGAAAATAATTTAGAGGAAGAGCTTTACCTAATAGTTGCAAGTTGACTCTTTCGTATCTTCACTGCACTTAAAAAACCGTATAGCTTTTGCTATACAGAATCCATATGATATGCTTGTAAAGCAATCGCTATACAAGGAGCGCACTCATGAAATCAGATGTTCAGCTCAACCTTAGAGCTAAAGAATCTCAAAGAGCACTTATTGATGCTGCAGCAGAGATTCTCCATAAATCACGCACGGACTTCATCCTGGAAATGGCATGTCAGGCTGCGGAGAATGTGATCCTCGATCGTCGCGTATTTAATTTTAACGATGAGCAGTATGCAGAGTTTATCGATATGCTCGATGCACCGGTTTCGGATGAGGCGGCTATTGATAAACTTCTGGCAAGGAAACCTCAGTGGGACGTGTAACAGCACCAGAACCATTATCCAGCTCCCATCAACTAGCAGAGTTCGTCAGTGGTGAGGCAGTACTTGATGACTGGCTTAAACAGAGGGGATTAAAAAACCAAGCTCTTGGTGCAGCACGAACGTTCGTCGTTTGTAAAAGAGACACTAAACAGGTTGTCGGTTTTTACTCTCTGGCCACCGGCAGCGTTAACCACGTGGAAGCAATGGGAAGCCTCAGGCGCAATATGCCAGATCCAATTCCCGTAATCATACTTGCTCGCCTGGCAGTTGATGTTTCATACCGTGGCCAAGGGCTCGGGGCCGATTTACTGCATGATGCAGTTCTGCGCTGTTACCGTGTAGCTGAGAATATTGGAGTCCGTGCGATTATGGTTCATGCACTGACTGAAGAAGCCAAAAACTTTTATCTTCACCATGGCTTTAAGGCATCACAAACTCAGGAACGGACATTGTTTTTAAAGTTACCACAGTGAGGTTTGAGGAAGAAAGGGGCTTGTTCGATATTTAAGATATTGATTTATAATGACTTTACCATTGAATTTAACATAATATACATTGTTATGCGCACTAAGATTAATTAAGAACAAATCCAGCCGTTTCGGGCCCAGCCTTGTTCTGCTCATTCAGCGAATTATGCCCATAGATTCTATGCCATCAACGTTCATAACTGTCGTTACAGTCTTGCGTGTTCTCTACGGCAGTCACCTGCACATCCTGAAAGCGCAACCCATCCACACCGGAAACAACCGGTTATCGCACAACGGCCCGAGAAATTCTCGATGAGCAGAACTTTGAATTTACCCTGTGCCACGCCACTACGTTGCGTCACTACACGCTCGCAGTGCTCACCCATGATATCTACGTCAGGTTTACGCATCGGCTCGCTGATGGCCATCTCAGCTTGTTTAAGGCTGGAACGTGGATAGGCCAGGTTATATGCTGCGCCTGTGGTCATTTGCTCGATAACCGCAGGCGCATATCCTTCGGCTTCGAGCTTACGATATGCAGCCCGGTAGTCTCGTTGGGTTTTTAGCGGGTAAAGGTTTCCGCCTTTACCATCGAAAGCGATAAACCAGAAATCGTCCGTGCCAGTTTTCAGATTTCTGCAACGTTTCAGATACCATCCGCTTTCTCTCGCCCAGATGGTACGGTTATTTCCGGCATTCGTTTTGTCATAACCGTTCTCGTCAAGCCAGCTGTCAAAGCTGGTCAGTCCCAGATTCTGAACCTCCAGAGAAGGCACTCGAATGACTTGCAAGGTATGGCGGGGTCTTGGCTCTCTCATCTTGATCTCTTTCTAGCGCTGGTCTGGGAAATACGGATATTGCGGGCCATATTCATAGTCATGTTGGCCTGGCTCAACTTCCCAGAACGGACGGCCGCTAATTGTCTTTGGACCGCGCTCGTTTACGATGTCTTCTACATCCTGGATATTAAATGGCATCGTTGACAGTAACAGCTGATCTTCGGGTGTCAGCGTCACAGTTGTACCGTCAATACGGCTGTAAAGATCGGCAAACTGTTTACCTGCACCGTGTAACCGGTGCTCCGCTACGCTTCTGATTGCGTGTAAGTCCAGCTCCGCCGCTTCCATGCGATCCACGTACAGTTTCATTTCTTTACGTAATGCACCCAGTTCACGAACTTTAATAAATCCGTAGACGTATCCACCCAGGGCGATAACTGCAATCATTGCTAAAATTGCCATTTTTTTCTCTCACGTGATTGCGGCCGTCGCAATGTGAAGTCTGGGAATTCGCTGGATGTTAAGTACGTTTTCATCCCCAGACCGACGGATGCTAAGGCGCGATCCCAACACTCCATTTGTAAGTATCAGGCCCATCTTCTCCGCTGGTGGCATCAGCTACAATCTGTGCATACGTTCTCCAGCAAGTTCTCAATTGCGGCTGTTATTTCTCAGCCAGGCGCCTGCATTGCTGCCTCATTCCATCAAAAATACTTTCGACAAGCTGCTGGTGGAACTGGTACGGAAGAAGCCCGCTAACACGTTCAATGACTCCCGGGGTTCTGGCGATGATTTCCTCTATCATCGCCTCCGTCTGCTGTTTACTCAGGCCGGTTATCTCACCATGCCTGATCCAGTGGCGTCGTTGTATTCGATATATCTGGTAATAGTTGCTACTGCCACGTACGGCCATCGCCAGTTTGCACTTCTGCAAGGATATCTGATTGTTCCCTTGACCGATCACCGGCCATGCCGACAACACATCATAGAGTGGTGTAAGGTGATAACGTCCCTGTGGCCCAACAGAAATACTGAAATTTTTAGCGTGGCCATCTGTTGCGGCCATCATCCAGAAAATTATCTGCGTCATAAAAAACTGCGCTTTGTCATGCTCTGCGCGGTCTGAATTACTCAGTACTTCCATAATTTCCGATATACCTGGCCCGCCGTCCGCCTGATATTTTCGTAATGGCGAAACGCCCAGGGCCTGACACATATCCTCCTGGGGTAAACGAATGATCCATTGTCCGTCTCCTGACCATTTTCGGTCAAAACGTTCTACCACCAGCGCTTTCTGATCTTCAAAGTGAGCAATCTGCGTTCTTGCCACGGGGAGCCCGTACTGTTCGAGAAGTACCGAGCAGAGCCATTCATTTTCAACCGACGAGCTCATGTCGGCTTTCATGTTCCCCACAAGTCCGAGCGGTAGCTTGAATATATGCGTCGTTGGTGTATTACCCTCCGGCATGCACCACCGATCTTCATGCCACAGTAGGGCTGTTTTCTCCTGAGCACCGGCAATAGATAAACGTAAGTCGTCGTTATCTTCTGGCCTGCCCGGTAGCAATGTCTCCGTGGTATTACGCAAAGTTGCCGCAATTTCTGATTCAGTAAGAGGGTGACACTTCACGGAATATAAATCTGTGGGTTCGTCTCCGTCATGAAGCAGCTGTATCGCGCCCACGCAGTCTTTTCCCAGCTCCGTCAGCAGATCAAAAGGCTCCAGGCTATCGGCCTTGTAACGCATTGCCAGACGTCTGCGTATGCCTTCGCTGTCCGGGAGTAAAAGGAAGGGACAATGACAGCGGCCTTCCCTGTTCGTCTGCACTCCAGTCAGGAAGGTATTGTAAGCTGTCTACCCCTTTACTTTTTTCCCAGTATCCGACTTTGATTCCGTTCATCCAGATTGCCAGGCGCTGCTGTTTCCGGCTCATATCGTTACCATTTCTCCTGTCGTGCAGGTGAGTTTGATTTAAGCATTTCTTCCGTCTGCTTCCTCTCTGAAGAGGTGGTTGTCGAGGAGAAGCTGATTTTTACGCCCAGGATGGAAAACACCTTGAATAGCCGTTCAATGCTCGCACTGGCAGGGTTGGCTTCCAGACGTGAGTATGTCTGTTGAGTGACCCCTAACCTTTCGGACAGGTCTTTTTGCGTCAGGCCATTCGCCTTGCGAAAACCAATGAGCAAGGGACGCAACTGGTTGAGCGTGTTTAACGGGTAATCATTATTGATCATAAGCTGGCCTCGGCAGTTCCTCTGATACACCTTGCAGGCTGTTTTCTAAACATACACCCTAAAAGCTGTAATATCAAATTAACAGCCTAAAAGCTGTTAAATATGAAATACAACCTTTAGGCTGTTACTAAGTAACAGCATAGATCTTTATGACGTTTGATATGAGAGAACTTTCGATTATAAGCCGTTACGCTCGTACAGCATCCGGGAAGAGAGCTGACAGGTCAGGATCATCAGTTAACGAGAACCGGAGTATCTTATGGCCCCTGTTGTGAGCTGTATAAGGGGTCCGCTTGGAAAAC
>NZ_JADBRD010000027.1:13163-29698 GCF_014930495.1 Enterobacter cloacae complex sp. S3
GTCCGCTTGGAAAACGGAAAAAATCCCACGCTAAGGTGATTTATTGTTCATTGTATGGTGCTGCCTTACTTATCAGTACCCTATCGTTAAACTTTTTCTTTTCACAACAAAGATGAAATTTTGCCCGTATTGCCCCGACTCCGTTGTTCCTGTTATCTACCAATGAAGAATTAACACTAAACGAATTCGATATAACATATATGTTTTTGACTTCCTGGTTTAGAAGCGCGACACTATTCATTCAACGCAGGAGGTCACGATGTCATCAATTTCACCCCTACAACTCTTTAAAAGCCTGTCCGATGAAACCCGTCTGGGTATCGTCCTTCTCCTCAAAGAGATGGGTGAACTATGCGTATGCGATCTCTGCACGGCGCTGGAACAGTCGCAGCCTAAGATCTCCCGTCATCTGGCAATGCTACGTGAAAGCGGATTGTTGCTGGATCGCAAGAATGGGAAATGGGTTCACTACCGCTTATCTCCGCATATTCCTTCATGGGCTGCTCAGGTTATTGAGCAGGCCTGGTTAAGCCAACAGGACGACGTACAGGCTATCGCCCATAAGCTGGCATCAGCTAACTGCTCTGGTAGCGGCAAGGCTGTCTGCATCTAAAAAATTTGCCTGAACATATATGATTTTTCAAATGTGAGGTGTTCATGATGAAAACGTTAACGGTGTTTGACCCGGCTATGTGTTGCAGTACCGGCGTCTGCGGTACAGATATTGATCAGGTTCTGGTTGATTTTTCTGCGGATGTACAGTGGCTAAAACAGCGTGAAATTCAGGTTGATCGTTATAACCTGGCACAGCAACCCATGAGCTTTGTACAGAACGAAAAAGCCAAAGCATTCCTTGAGGCATCCGGGGCTGAAGGGCTTCCATTGTTGTTGCTGGACGGCGAAATGGTGATGGCGGGGCGTTATCCGAAACGTGCAGAGCTGGCCCGCTGGTTCGGAATACCGCTGGATAAAGTAGGATTAGCATCTAAAAGCTGCTGCGGTGGTAATACTTCTTGTTGCTGAAATGTCAGGAGGACATATGAAATTCTTACAGAATATCCCACCTTACCTGTTTTTTACCGGTAAAGGGGGCGTCGGTAAAACCTCTATTTCCTGTGCCACCGCTATCAGCCTGGCGGAACAAGGCAAGCGGGTTTTGCTTGTCAGCACCGATCCGGCTTCAAACGTAGGCCAGGTGTTCAGCCAGACTATTGGCAATACCATTCTGCCGGTGGCCTCTGTACCGGGTCTTTCAGCGCTGGAAATTGATCCTCAGGCCGCCGCCCAGGAATATCGGGCCAGAATCGTTGATCCTATCAAAGGCATTCTGCCGGATGATGTCGTTAACAGTATTAACGAACAGCTCTCTGGTGCATGTACCACCGAAATTGCAGCTTTTGATGAATTTACCGGTCTGTTGACTGACGCATCATTATTGACCCGCTTTGACCATATTATCTTTGATACCGCGCCAACCGGTCACACTATTCGTCTTCTCCAGTTGCCCGGTGCGTGGAGTAGCTTCATTGAGAGCAATCCTGATGGTGCTTCCTGTCTTGGCCCGATGGCAGGGCTGGAGAAACAGCGTGAGCAGTATTCACACGCCGTCCAGGCATTGTCTGATCCGGATCGTACGAGGCTGGTTTTAGTGGCTCGACTGCAAAAATCAACGCTTCAGGAAGTCGCCCGTACTCATGATGAGCTTGCGGCGATAGGTCTCAAAAATCAGTATCTGGTCATCAACGGCGTGTTACCTGAGACAGAAGCAGTCAACGATACTCTGGCGGCTGCAATATGGGGCCGGGAGCAGGAGGCGCTGGCAAGTCTTCCCGCTGGTCTGGACGCTCTCCCTACTGACACATTATTCCTTCAACCAGTGAATATGGTCGGTGTGTCTGCTTTAAGGGGACTTCTCACCTCCCAACCTGAGACGGCTTCATTTGCTGAAGTGTCCGCCCTGCAAAAACCAGCGATATCGTCGTTGTCTGCTCTGGTTGATGAGATTGCCCTTAATGAACACGGCCTGATTATGCTGATGGGTAAAGGTGGCGTGGGTAAAACAACCATGGCTGCGGCCATTGCAGTCAGACTGGCCGAAATGGGATTTGATGTGCATCTCACGACGTCAGATCCTGCTGCACACCTGAGCACAACCCTCAATGGAAGCCTCAATAACCTGCAGGTCAGCAGAATCGACCCTCATGATGAAACAGAACGTTATCGCCAGCATGTCCTTGAAACGAAAGGACGTGACCTGGATGAAGCAGGGAAACATCTGCTGGAAGAGGATTTACGCTCTCCGTGTACCGAAGAGATTGCTGTGTTCCAGGCCTTCTCACGGGTGATCCGTGAAGCGGGTAAACGGTTTGTCGTCATGGATACGGCACCGACAGGACATACATTGTTGCTGCTTGATGCTACCGGGGCATACCACCGGGAGATAGCAAAGAAAATGGGAGATAAAGGCCATTTCTCTACGCCAATGATGCAGCTTCAGGATCCGGAAAGAACAAAAGTATTACTGGTCACTCTGCCGGAAACGACCCCCGTTCTTGAGGCTGCAAATTTACAAGCCGATCTTGAACGTGCCGGGATTCATCCATGGGGCTGGATTATCAATAACAGTCTTTCCATCGCTGAAACCCGTTCACCGCTGCTTCGTCAGCGCGCGCAGCAGGAACTGCCTCAAATCGAGGCTGTAAAGAACCAGCATGCTACCCGTGTTGCACTGGTTCCTGTTCTTGCGGCAGAGCCAACCGGTATAGACAAACTCAAACAGCTCGCAGGTTAATTTTTACTATATACAGGGCAGTCATGCTGCCCTGTCAGGAGGTTTTATGTTACTGGCAGGAGCAATTTTCATCCTGACCATCGTGTTGGTTATCTGGCAGCCGAAGGGGTTAGGGATTGGCTGGAGCGCCATATTTGGCGCAATACTGGCACTCATATCTGGTGTAGTACACATTACCGACATTCTGGTGGTATGGAATATCGTCTGGAACGCCACAGCAACCTTTATTGCCGTGATTATCATCAGTTTGCTGCTGGATGAGTCTGGCTTTTTTGAATGGGCAGCATTGCATGTTTCCCGCTGGGGAAATGGCCGGGGTCGCCTGCTGTTTACTTATATCGTTCTGCTCGGTGCTGCGGTAGCAGCGCTATTTGCCAATGATGGTGCAGCTCTCATCCTGACGCCGATCGTTATTGCCATGTTGCTGGCTCTGGGATTCAGTAAAAGCGCTACGCTGGCATTTGTAATGGCTGCAGGGTTTATTGCCGATACCGCCAGCCTGCCGCTGATTGTGTCGAACCTGGTCAATATTGTTTCTGCTGACTTCTTCCATCTGGGATTCACGGAATATGCCTCCGTGATGGTGCCTGTGGATATTGCCGCCATTATTGCCACGCTGGTGATGCTGCATCTGTTTTTCCGCAAAGATATCCCACCGACCTATGATCTGAACCGACTGAAAGAACCGGCTCTTGCTATCAAAGACCCGGCGACGTTCAGAACTGGCTGGATTGTATTAATCCTTCTGCTGGTAGGTTTTTTTGTGCTTGAGCCGCTGGGTATTCCTGTCAGCGCTATTGCGGCTGTGGGTGCTGCTATCCTCTTTTTCGTGGCTAAAAAAGGTCATGCCATTAACACCGGTAAAGTCCTGCGTGGTGCACCGTGGCAGATTGTGATTTTCTCACTGGGAATGTATCTGGTTGTTTATGGGTTGCGTAATGCCGGGCTGACAGAATACCTCTCTGGCGTGTTGAATTTATTTGCAGACAAAGGACTTTGGGCTGCCACATTTGGCACGGGATTCCTGACAGCATTCCTGTCATCCATCATGAACAACATGCCTACTGTATTGATTGGCGCATTGTCGATCGATGGCAGCACCGCATCGGGTGTCATCAAAGAAGCAATGATTTATGCCAATGTCATCGGTTGCGATCTGGGACCTAAAATTACGCCTATTGGTAGCCTGGCAACGCTACTCTGGCTGCATGTACTTTCACAGAAGAACATGACAATCACCTGGGGATACTATTTCCGCACCGGGATTATCATGACTCTGCCTGTGCTGTTTGTAACGCTGGCCGCGCTGGCGCTACGTCTCTCTTTCACTTTGTAATGAGATACTGATATGAGCAACATTACCATTTATCACAACCCAGCCTGCGGCACCTCTCGCAACACGCTTGAGATGATCCGTAACAGCGGTACAGAGCCGACCGTTATTCATTATCTTGAGACACCACCATCACGCGATGAACTGGTTAAACTTATTGCGGATATGGGGATCACAGTACGAGCGCTGCTGCGTAAGAATGTCGAGCCTTTTGAAGCATTAGGGCTGGCGGAAGATCGCTTTACTGACGATCAGTTAATCGACTTTATGTTACAGCATCCTATTCTGATTAACCGCCCGATTGTGGTGACGCCACTGGGGACCCGGCTGTGTCGTCCTTCAGAAGTGGTGCTGGATATTCTTCCGGATGCACAAAAACACGCGTTCACCAAAGAAGATGGTGAAAAAGTCGTTGATGATGCAGGTAAACGACTGAAATAAATCCTAAGGGGCATTTGCCCCTTTATATTTTACTTTGCCAGCCACCCTTGATGATGCTTTCCATAGCGACATTATTCTGCTTTTTATGAGTCACGTGCAAAAAGGAATGATGCCTGCACAGGCTGCATGGGCGCATTAGAGGCGGAACGATAGCCTGATGAATTGACGTATACGAAAGTAAGTATGGAGTTTTTATCGATGATAGGGGTCAGTTTGGATATCGAAAATTATTGTACGTTAAGGTTATTTTTTGTACCTCTGAGCTATGTGAAGCTTGACCACTTTGACAGGCAGCTTTGAGCGATAAGCAGACATATTCACTGAAATTTTTAGGAAGCATTTTCTTGCCCATACGTGGCTTTATCTGCCGATTTTCAGAAAACGCATTCACCGTTATCGACGCGCTTTTCTGTCGTCAGCGGGATCGTCCCGCCTGAACCATCAGACACACCAAGTACCAGCACCTCTGACTTTTCAGGTCCCATCTTCATGGTACCCAGATTGACGATGCAGATTACCTGCGTTTCCTGCAGGTCTTCTGCTGCATAGTTAGTATACGCACCGCATGACACCCTTGTTCCCAGTTCTGGTCCTAGGTCAATAGTCATGCGCCAGGTGGGCTTTGATGTTTTACTCTCCTCAACCCTGATGATGGTACCGGCACGCATATCGAGAGCCGAAAATGAGTCAAATGACGCTTTATCTTTCATAATTCTTTCCTTTTTGCGATTTCAAAGTTTTCTTTCCGTTGCCGGAACAGACTGAAACGTAACTTTCCAGCCGGAACGGTGATGAGCCCCAGACACGCAACTATCAGTCCGACGCCTGCCCATCCGGAAGGCGGCAGCCTTTCACCGACGAGCACAACGGCCAGCAGTGCGGCTATAACCGGCTCCAGCAGACTGATCGTGGTTGCCATACTGGGGACGTCTCAGAAAACGGAAAATAAAGCACGTTAAGCCCATTGCAGACTCTAGATATTGACGAGTACGTCGGGTTTTCTCTTGTTTGAGTTGCCTCTTGTGGTAAGATAGTAATCAATTACTATCTTACCAGGAGTGCTCGTGGACACCCATCCAAAGCATCTGCCGGCCGATGAACGTCGTGCCGTAACTGTCGAGTCCGTCGTGGCGCTTGCCGGTTCACAAAACCCAAGCGAGATAACCACTGCGGCTATCGCTAAACACATGAACTTGACCCAGGGTGCGCTGTTTCGGCACTTCCCGAACAAGGAAGCCATTTGGCAGGCGGTCATGGAGTGGGTAGCAGAGCACCTATTAGCCAGAATCGATCGATCCGCACAAGGAATCGAGTCGCCCTTGGCAGCCATGGAGGCGATGTTCATGAGTCATATCGAATTCGTAGCTGAGCACCCAGGCGTGCCAAGAATGATGTTTGGTGAGCTTCAGCGTGCCGAATCGACACCGGCCAAGCGCATGGTGCAAACCTTGATTCAGCGCTACGGCGAACGTTTGCATCGTCTCATCGAGAAAGGCAAGGCCAGCGGCGAGTTGTCTCCCTCGCTTGACAACGAGGCGGCGGCAACGCTGTTCATTGGCACGATCCAGGGCTTGGTCATGCAATCGCTGTTGGCGGGTGATGTGGGACGTATGCACCGCGATGCGCCGCGCGTCTTTGCAATTTATCGGCGTGGCATAAGGAGTGCGCAATGAAAAAGTTACCCTTGCAAGGCCGCACCC
The DNA here is from genome assembly GCF_014930495.1 of Enterobacter cloacae complex sp. S3. NCBI lineage: Bacteria > Pseudomonadati > Pseudomonadota > Gammaproteobacteria > Enterobacterales > Enterobacteriaceae > Enterobacter > Enterobacter cloacae complex sp. S3. The sequence continues at coordinate 19,429 of NZ_JADBRD010000027.1, forward strand.
TGGCACTGCTTGCCGTCATCATTCCTTTGCTGGTGCTTTTTATTTATGTCGGTCTGCGATCAGGGCCGCTCGCCCCGGTCGCTGTGACGGTGGCAAGCGTGGAATCACGGGCTATCACACCGGCGCTGTTCGGCATCGGCACGGTGGAGGCGCGCTACACCTACAAGATCGGGCCGACGTTTGCCGGGCGCGTCAAACGCCTGGAGGTGCATGTAGGCGACCAGGTCAAGGCCGGACAGGTGCTCGGCGAGATGGAGCCGGTCGACCTTGATGATCGGGTGCGCTCACAGGAGTCTGTATTCAAGCGGGCGGAAGCGGCTTTGCGCGAGGCAGAAGCCCGGCAAGCCTACGCGCAAACCCAGGCGCGCCGCTATGAGCAATTGTTTGCGGTGCGCTCGACCAGCGAGGAAATCGTCACCACCAAGCGGCAGGAACTGCAGATCGCCGATGCCGCCCTATCCGCCGCTCGGGAAGATATTGCCCGGGCACGCTCCGACCGCGAAGCACTCGTCGCGCAGCGGAGCAATCTGCGCCTGATCGCGCCGGTCGACGGTGTAGTCGCCGTGCGCGATGCCGATCCCGGCACGACCATCGTCGCGGGCCAGGCCGTGGTGGAAGTGATCGACCCCAAGAGTTTGTGGATCAATGTGCGCTTCGACCAGATCAGCGCATCGGGGCTGGCTGGGGGGCTGCCGGCTCATATCGTCCTGCGTTCGCGTGGTGGCCAGACCTTGAAAGGTCGCGTGCTGCGGGTGGAACCCAAGGCCGACGCGGTAACCGAGGAAACGCTTGCCAAGGTGACATTCGATAACAAACCAGAACCTTTGCCACCAGTGGGTGAACTGGCCGAAGTCACGGTTGACTTGCCGGCGCTCCCGGCCGCTCCACTGATCCCCAACGCTGCCGTCCAGCGTGAAGGCGATAAAGTTGGTGTCTGGCAAATCGTGGATGGTGATCTGCATTTCTCCCCGGTCAAGCTCGGCACTTCCGACCTCAATGGTTACGTGCAGGTGCGCGAAGGGCTCAAGAATGGGGACCAGGTTGTGACCTATAGCGAAAAGGCACTGACGGCGCGCAGCCGCATCCATGTGGTCGAGCATATCCCGGGAGTTTCACGATGATCAGCCTGGCCGGCCGCGACATTCTCCATGCCTGGGGGAAATTCGTCTTCACCGGCATCGGTCTGGGTCTGCTGATCGGCGTCACCCTAGTCATGGCTGGGGTGTACCGAGGCATGGTGGACGACGGCAAGGCGTTGCTCGACAACAGTGGCGCTGACCTTTGGGTGGTGCAAAAGGATACTCTGGGTCCTTATGCGGAGTCGTCCAGCCTCAACGATGACGTGTATCGCGCCATTCTCGCCATGCCGGGAGTCTCACAGGCAGCGAACGCGACCTACCTGACCATGCAGGTACGCAAGGGCGAGAGTGATGTACGCACCATGGTGGTCGGCATCGCGCCCGGTGCGTTGGGGGCTACACCCGGATGGCCTCCTTATCTCGTCGCTGGACGCCAGATCACGCGCGGTCACTACGAGGCTGTGGCCGACATCGCCACCGGCTTCAAACTGGGAGATCGTCTTGCCATTCGCCGCAATCATTACACCGTCGTGGGGCTGACACGGCGCATGGTGTCGTCCAGCGGCGACCCGATGGTATTCATTCCGCTCAAAGATGCCCAGGAGGCCCAGTTCCTCAAGGACAACGATGCCATCTGGCAAAGCCGGCGTCGCACCGAAGCCAACCCGGTCTTCAATCGACCCGGTGATCCAGGTTTGCTGGATGCCGTGATTGCTTCACAGAGCAGCAACGCGTTCGTCAATGCCGTGCTGGTCACTCTGAAACCTGGTCATGCGCCGGACGAGGTTGCCGAATCCATCCAGCGCTGGAAGCGTTTGACGGTCTACACCCGGGCACAGATGGAAGACATCCTCGTCGGCAAGCTGATCGCCACCTCGGCCAAGCAGATCGGCATGTTCCTTGTGATTCTAGCCATCGTTAGCGCGGCCATCGTTGCCTTCATCATCTATTCGCTGACGATGGACAAAATCCGTGAGATCGCGGTGTTGAAGCTCATCGGCACACGCAACCGAACCATCGCCGCGATGATCATGCAGCAGGCGCTCGCCCTGGGCGTGATTGGCTTCGTGGTCGGCAAGATCACAGCCACCTTTTCAGCACCGGCTTTTCCAAAATATGTCCTGCTCACGCCAATGGATTCTGTCGCCGGTTTTTTTGCCGTGCTCGTGATCTGCGTTCTAGCTAGCCTCGTCGCCATTCGCATAGCACTCAAGGTCGATCCGGCCGAAGCCATTGGAGGTTGAGATGAGTGGCAAAGGGATACACATCGAAAGTTTAAGCAAGCGGTATGGCGATGGTGACACCGCTGTCTTTGCCTTGAGAGACGTGAATATGCATGTTGCGCCTGGTGAAGTGGTGGGACTGATCGGCCCTTCCGGGTCCGGCAAGAGCACGCTGCTCAAGTGTCTGGGTGCGGTGATCGAACCGACCGCCGGTCGCATGACGCTGGGCGATGAAGTGATCTACGCCGATGGCTGGAAAGTCCGCGACCTGCGCGCCTTACGGCGTGACAAGATCGGTTTCGTTTTCCAGGCGCCGTACCTGATTCCGTTTCTCGATGTCACCGACAACGTGGCGCTGCTGCCGATGCTTGCAGGCGTCGCGAATGGAGAGTCGCGCGCGAAGGCACTGGAATTGCTCACAGCGCTTGATGTGCAACACCGAGCTCGCGCAATGCCCTCGCAACTCTCCGGTGGCGAGCAGCAACGGGTCGCCATCGCGCGCGGACTGGTCAATCGTCCGCCGGTGATCCTGGCCGATGAACCCACTGCGCCGCTGGATTCCGAGCGCGCCATGGCTGTAATCCGCATCCTCAACGACATGGCCCGGAAGTTCGAGACCGCCATCATCGTCGTCACCCATGACGAAAAGATCATCCCCACATTCAAGCGCATCTACCACATCCGCGACGGCGTGACCCATGAGGAAGCTGGCGAAGGGCGGGAGTTCGAATGAGAGAACGATTGAATTACAGGAGAATTTCATGACCCACCGCAAACACAGCCACGCATTTGGAACTATCACCCTGACCGTTACGGCCTGCCTGCTTTTATGGGGTTTTCAGTTGCCAGCTTGGGCTGGTGACGCTACCCAGGTTGAGCCACTGGCGCTACGCAAGATCATGCAGGAGCTCGGGCGCAACATGCAGGCTATTACCGGTGCGATTTCGCAGGAGGAATGGGTTCAGGTCGTTCAGCTCGCCCCAAAAGTTGCTGCACACCCCGAGCCACCGCTTACTGAAAAAATGCGCATCCTTGCTTACCTCGGCGCTGATGCGACCAAGTTCAGAAACTTTGACGCGCAGACTCACGAGGCGGCGCTGGCCATGAAGCTGGCTGCTGCGAGCAGCGACGGCAAGGCGGTGATCCAATCATTCGCCCTATCTGTCCCCGCTGGGGTGGGAGCATATCAACCTGACCGGCGATTACCTATGGCGCAGCAGTGCCAAGGTCGGTGCGGGGAAGTTCAGGCCATTGCGACCGCTGCCACCGGCTTAGCGTGCTTTATTTTCCGTTTTCTGAGACGACCCCCTTATGGCAGCACTTTAAATTGAGTCTCATACAGTATCTGTTTTCTTTCTCTTCATCTCTCATGACCTGCTGCCCACTTACAGACTCCAGGGTAAAGCAAAAAATTCTCCACCGGTGAGCAGAGTATATTGCATATGCCAGTTTATGAGTGTATATATAGCATATGCCAATAAGGAGCCTTCATGCCAAGACCCAGAATTCCCCGTAACATCTGTGGCCGCCCTGCGGATACCTGTTTTAAGCCCAATGCGCGACCGATGAGCCAGCTTGAACATGTTCATTTAAAAGAAGATGAGTTTGAAGCGTTACGGCTGGTCGATTTACTGGGCATGCAACAGCAGGAAGCGGCTGTTGCAATGGGGGTTTCAAGGCAGACACTGGCCAATGTCCTGAAAGCAGCCCGTTTTAAGGTTGTGGACTGTCTCACTCAGGGCAAGGCCTTAATAATGCACTCTGAAAGGGAAGGAGTTACACAAGATGATCACAGCCATTCCAGTGAATGACGACCGGGTAGCAAATCATTTTACCAAAGCGAGTCACCTTGTCCTGGTGGATGAGCGCGGTGTGGAGCTCAGCCGGACAGAAAATCCCGCGCTGGGCGCAGATTGTTCAGGTAAACGGAAGCTGGTTGACCTGCTGGTTCAACAGCAAGTCAGCCGCGTTGTGGTCCGTAACATCGGGGAACGGATGCTGGGTAAATTACTGGGGCATCAGATCGCGGTGTACCAGACTGACTGTGGTCGTCGTTTGTTCACTGAACTGTGTGATCCGGATACCCGTGTTCTGACTGAACTGAATAAGCCGGAGCAGGGACGCCAGTCCTTTCATCATGAGGCGAAAGGGAAAAAATGCTGTCACTCTGACGGGAACACAGCAGAAAATGCGTGCCAGGGTGGGCGTCAGCATCATCACGGAAACGGGCGCTGTTGCCATTCATGAGTTTATTTCATCACGGGCGGTGATTTTTATCAGACCCGTATTGTGTATAAACCAGGAGCCGGAATGTGTGGAGGAGGCAGTAATGATGCCGGGGGAGCCCCTCAGCTGACTGAATTCCGGATGCCTCCCGTCAGTACAACCGGACGCTGAGCAGAAACAGATGAATTGTTATCTTGATGCCAGAAAGGCCCATACCTGTTGTATGGTCTGTAGTTCCCGCGACAACAACCCTGATACGGTGAACTTAATGTTTTCAGAGCACCCGGATGGCTCTGTATGTGCGGACTACACGGCCAATCACAGGCATCAGGGGTATACGGGTCTTTTACATGGCGGAATGACGAGTACCCTGCTGGATGCAGCAATGACTCATTGTTTGTTCATGCAGGGTGTGCAAGCCCTGACGGCTGAACTGACGGTAAGATTCATTTCACCCGTTTGTACCGGAGACAAACTGATGGTATGTGCCAGACTGCTTGGGCAACGCAGGGGGATTTACCTGCTTGAAGCATGGCTGACAAAAGGACAGCAGACAGTGGCACGTGCCACGGCGAAATTCATTGTTCCGTCGCAGGATATTGCTCTGGCGCATCGCTAGTGTGACAGACGACAGGTGTACCTGGTTATTATAAAAATTTGAGGCGTGTTTTGCTCAGACCGGAAAGAATAATCGCATATCGTATATTCCACTGAAACCGTGTAAGAGGTAGTTATGAGTAAACAAATCATTGATATTGGTATTGCTGAATCATCCCGGGTGGAGATTGCAGACGGCCTGTCCCGGCTTCTTGCTGACACCTATACCCTGTATATAAAAACACATTACTATCACTGGAATGTAACTGGCCCCATGTTTAACAGCTTACATTTAATGTTTGAAAATCAATACAATGAGCTGGCCACTGCCGTTGATGATATCGCTGAACGTATACGCTCGCTCGGATGCTTCGCGCCCGGCACATATCATGAATTTTCACGTCTAACAGCGGTTAATGAAGATAAGGATATTCCGGCAGCAAAAAACATGATTGAAAATCTTGTCCAGGGCCAGGAGACCGTGGTTAAAACTGCACGCTCCCTGTTCCCGCTCGTTAATAATGCGAATGATGAAGCCACAGCAGATCTGCTTACACAACGTATCCAGTTACATGAGAAAACTGCCTGGATGTTGCGTAGCCTGCTTGAATAATGTCACCACGTGGCAGCAGAAAAAACGGTTTGTCAGCCACAGGCTATTACTGACAGTGCAGAATCATCCGTGTTCCTGTGGCTGTTTTTTCTGACCGTCACAGTATTAAACACCATTGAATCAGTGGGTTAATCAGTGAATGCGTGAACGAGAAATACAGTCCGTGACGGGCATCATCGGCTGGTATATCCGGACCACTGTTGTTTTCCCGTTAAGGTATCGCAGGTTCCGGTCTGGCATTTCACAGCCTGAACAGGGTTAATGATGCACGGATAAAACGGTTTACGGGGAAAGCAGGATCATATTATTCGTTGTTATGGCTTCCTTTACCGGTGCCTGCCTGCGGGCAGTAGAGATCATATAAGGTATTTAACAACGTCATGATACGGTTATCCTCAATACGGTAATATACCATTTTACCTGCCCGTCGGGTCTCGACCAGCTTCAGGCGGCGCATGACACCCAGCTGCTGGGACAGGGTCGGCTGAGTGATACCGACCGCCGCTTCCAGCCCGGCCACATTCGCTTCCCCCAGGCTTAACTGACACATCAACAGCAACCGGTCGCTGTTGGCCAGTCCCCGTAAGACATCTGCTGCCCTCAGGGCCGCATTCTTCATATCTGTCTGACGTTTTGTGTCTTCATTCATGAGCATTGCTGATTTCTCATACTATGTGTTTTTATATAATATAATTTAGTATACTGACGGTATCGTAATTTTGCCATCGTGTTCGTCAGGTCTGCAGCGTCCTGCCGGCCCGGGGAAACGATTATATCTGGCAGGCATTTTTGCCCCGGGTGAACAGAGAGGATGTAATGAAAATAGTGATTGTTGGTGGTGTTGCCGGCGGGGCATCCGCTGCAGCCAGAGCTCGTCGGTTATCAGAGGATGTCAGTATTGTTGTGTTTGAACGGGGAAGCGATGTCTCTTTCGCCAACTGTGGATTACCTTATCATATAGGCGGAAAAATTCCTTTAAGGCAGTCACTGATTCTGAAAACCCCGGAGGATTTTAAATCCCGCTTTAACATAGACGTCCGTATCTGTCATGAAGTGACGTCAGTGGATCCGGTTAATAAAACGGTGACGGTTAAAAATCTGACCTCAGGGGAGGTCTATAGCGAAGAATGGGATCGTCTGCTCCTCAGTACCGGCGCCGCTCCGGTTGTCCCTCCTTTGCCCGGGCTACAGGAAGAGGGTGTCTTTACGCTGCGAAATCTTACTGACATGGATGCTATCCTGGGGTGGATTGAGCAACATCACGTAGCTCACACCACGCTTGTCGGGGGGGGATTTATCGGACTTGAAGTGATGGAGGCTCTGAGCGAACGGGGGATCAATGTGACCCTGCTGGAGATGGGGGAACAGGTTATGGCTCCGGTTGATCCTGAAATGGCATCTGCCCTGCATCAGGAAATCCGGAGTCATGGCGTGGATCTGCGTCTCAGAACGGCGCTCACCGAGGTACTGCGGACAGAGACGGGATTCCGCGTTGCACTGTCTGAGGGTGGGTTTCTGCAGACCGACATGGTTATTCTCGCCATCGGGGTAAAACCTGAGAACAGCCTTGCCACAGGAGCCGGGCTCGCAGTGGGTAAACGGGGAGGCATAAGCGTCAATGCCTGTATGCAGACCAGTATCCCTGACATCTACGCCGTGGGGGATGCCGTTGAAACCCCAGACTTTGTCTTTCAGGAACCCGCTAATTTTCCTCTGGCAGGGCCCGCCAACCGCCAGGGACGCATTGCTGCTGATAACATGCTAGATCGTCACAGCCTTTACCATGGCAGTCAGGGGACATCCATTTGTAAGGTATTTTCGCTGAGTATTGGCAGCGTCGGTGCGAATGAAAAGCAGCTGAAAGTTCATGGCACCCGATACGAGAAGGTTTACGTCCATGCCGCTGATCATGCCGGTTACTACCCGGGGGCAACGATGATCAGTCTGAAACTGCTGTTCAGCCCCGATACCGGTAAAATTCTCGGGGCTCAGGCATCAGGGAAAAAAGGGGTTGATAAACGCATCGATGTCCTGTCTGTCGCACAGCGCGCGGGGCTTACCGTCAACGATCTCGAACATCTTGAGCTGACTTATGCTCCACCTTTTAACAGTGCAAGGGACGTCGTTAACCAGGCTGGTATGGTGGCGACAAATGTAATGAAAGGAGATACGGTCATATGTCATGTCAGCGATGTGTTACAACGGGAACCGGGCAGTTATTGTTTACTTGATATTCGCTCTCCTGCCGAACTGAAACAATTTGGTGAATATCCTGACGCGCTATCCATCCCTCTTGATTCCCTGCGGGAAAACCTTGGAAAATTGCCTAAAGATAAAGAAATTTTTATAGGATGTCAGAGTGGCCTGCGCGGGCATGTGGCATACCGTATTCTGCAGGCTCACGGCTTCCGGACATATAATCTGAGTGGTGGTTTCATAACCTGGCAGACGGTAACGGAGTCAATGAGTAAATAAGAGATGAAGTGCCATACACACATGGCACTTCATTTCTCCAGATTCGTTGAAAACATATTATATGGAATAGAAAATCTACAAAAATTATTAACGCCTTGAATGGCAGCTATAAGCGCATACCCTGAATCACTTTAAAGTGATTCAGGGTGTGAATGACTATTTTTGGATTTGGCACACAGCGTACTTCCAGGCTGCTAGTCATTAAGGGGTCCGCTTGGAAAACGGAAAATATCCTACGTTAAACCTGTTTCTTTAGCTGGCATTACAAAAAGCGAGCGTCTGCATGGTACAGACAGACGCCCGAATACGATAAAAATGAGACGAAAAAAACAGGTTACTTAACCCGCTTCCCCGTTTCGTCAATGACCTTTTCGCCGTCCTCTTTGGTAAACACTCCTTTCTGACCTTCAGGTAGAATATCCAGCACTATTTCTGAAGGGCGGCAAAGACGAGTGCCAAGCGGCGTAACGACTACCGGCCGATTAATCAGGATCGGATGTTGAAGCATAAAATCAATCAACTGCTCATCACTGAATTTCTCTTCATCAAGGCCCTGGTGTTCATAAGGCTCAACATTCTTACGCAGCAATGCACGCACCGTAATTCCCATATCTGAAATAAGTTTAATCAGCTCATCACGGGTCGGTGGCGTATCGAGATAATAAATAATGGTCGGTTCGTTACCGCTGTTACGGATCATCTCCAGCGTGTTGCGTGAAGTGCCGCAGGCCGGGTTGTGATAGATGGTAATGTTGCTCATATCTTTATCTCATTACAAAGTGATGGAAAGCCGCAACGCCAGCGCGGCCAGAGTGACAAACAGCACGGGCAGAGTCATGATAATGCCGGTGCGGAAGTAATAACCCCAGGTGATCGTTATATTTTTCTGGGCAAGCACATGCAGCCAAAGCAGGGTTGCCAGACTGCCAATCGGGGTGATTTTCGGGCCTAAATCGCAGCCAATCACGTTGGCATAAATCATTGCCTCTTTGACGACGCCAGTCGCCGTACTCCCGTCAATCGACAGCGCGCCAATCAGCACCGTCGGCATATTGTTCATCACCGACGACAGGAACGCGGTCAGGAAGCCGGTGCCGAACGTCGCTGCCCATAACCCCTTTTCTGCCAGCAGGTTCAGTACACCAGACAGATACTCCGTGAGCCCGGCATTGCGCAGGCCATAGACCACCAGGTACATGCCCAGCGAAAAAAACGCCTTCTGATCGTATAAATACACACCATGAGCGTTTTCACAAAGTCTCCTTCTGCCAGGCAGCGGATAATCTTACATGTGTCTGTCGTTTTCAGAAGACGGCAGACCGGACTAAAACCATAGGCATATCATTTGCCTTCAACAAGTTCACCGAACAGCTCTTTCACCCTGTTTCTGGCGTCCGTTAGCGCTATGTGCCCTTGTCCGGTGATTTCATATACTCGCCGACTTCGTCGACCGGCCTGAACATGTCGTGAAGTGAGATACCCCTTCTTTTCCATACCGTGCAGCATCGGATACAGGGTACCCGGGCTGAGTTGATAACCGTGGTGTCGCAATTCCTCAATGATGCCCAGACCAAAGACGGGTTCTTTGGCTGCATGATGCAGGATGTGCAAACGGATCATCCCGCCGTAAAGATCTTTGTCGGTCACGCCCGGAACCTCACAGTGCTAAACTCAACAACCAACCCGCAACACCGCAACTCACTACGACCAGCCACGGCGGCAGTTTCCAGAACATCAGAGCGACCAGTGCCACAAGGGCAAGGCCGAAATCTTGCGGAGCGAGAACTGCGCTCGTCCATACTGGTTGATAGAGAGCTGCCAGCAGAAGGCCAACTACGGCTGCATTAATACCCTGCAACGCTGCTTGTGTACGGATATTGCGGCGCAGACTTTCCCAGAACGGCAATGCTCCCACAATCAGAAGGAAGGACGGTGCGAAAATTGCCAGCAGACAAACCAGACCACCCAGCCAGCCAGAAGGCACCTGGTTCATCGAAGCCCCGAGAAAGGCTGCAAAAGTGAACAATGGTCCAGGAACGGCACTGTTGCAAATAGTC
>NZ_JADBRD010000028.1:0-8913 GCF_014930495.1 Enterobacter cloacae complex sp. S3
AACATAAAAATATTTTTATGATTTTTAAAATCTGTGCACATCTATTTATATGTACAACTTTTTCATCAATTATTACCATTAACAACAAGCAGTTTTCACAAATTAATATTGATTTTTACATTCTGTTACACGTTTAACACTTGCTTTAAACTTCGTAAAAGCTAGATTGAAATTAGATGTACGAAATTGGTTTTATATTTACCTCCCTGTGGAGGTTATGGTCTGATTCTACACACAGCAGTGCAACATCTGTCAGTACTTCTGGTGTCCTCTAATAAACAGGAGGACAGCTGCCAGGTGCCAAAAAAAAGTGGGGTTTCATCATGTATAATGAAGTCCATAGTTTACATGGTCATACATTACTGTTGATCACAAAACCTTCTTTGCAAGCGACAGCGTTATTACAACATTTAAAGCAATCTTTATCACTGAACGGGAAATTGCATAATATTCAACGTTCTTTTGATGATATTGCACCTGGCAGCATCATTCTTTTCGATATGATGGAAGCTGATAAAAAGCTTATCCATTACTGGCAAGATATTTTAAGCAGGAAAAACAATAATATCCGCGTGCTATTGTTGAATACGCCTGATGAATATCCTTTCAGAGATATTGAAAGCTGGCCGCATATCAATGGCGTGTTCTACGTCACGGAAGAAGAAGACCGGGTGGTAGAGGGGCTGCAAGGTATATTGCGCGGAGAGTGTTATTTTTCGCAAAAGCTTGCCAGCTATCTCATCACGCACTCCGGAAATTATCGCTATAACAGTTCAGAGTCCGCGCTGCTCACGCACCGTGAGAAAGAGATCCTGAACAAGTTACGCATTGGTGCTTCAAATATTGAAATCGCCCGTTCGTTATTTATCAGCGAAAATACGGTAAAGACGCACCTTTATAATCTTTTCAAGAAGATAGCTGTTAAAAACCGAACTCAGGCTGTTTCGTGGGCAAACGATAACCTCAGGCGTTAATCACATGAAGCGCACGTTGAGTTGGATCGCCGCAGCGAGTTTCCTGCTCGCTGCCGGGAATCTGAAGGCCGTCGAGGTCGAAGTTCCCGGATTGTTAACAGACCACACTGTCTCATCGGTCGGGCACAGTTTTTACCGCGCCTTCAGTGACAAATGGGACAGTACCTACACCGGAAATATAACAATCAACGAGCGGCCCAGTGCACGATGGGGAAGTTGGATAACAATAACGGCTAATCAGTACGTTATTTATCAAACGTTTTTATTCCCGACCAAAATAGACTTCGATAAAAACGTAGCCTTAGCACTGGCACAATCAGAAGACGCTATTAATCGCCTGCAAATAGATAAAGCCCTATTAAGCACCAGCGATTTAGCAAAAGACGAGTTCTAGCGAACCGATATGCGGAGGCTGTCATGCGTATTGCATATGCAGTTGTTTCGATAATGCTGATAACACCCATAAGCTGGGCCGGAAACATGACGTTTCAGTTCCGTAACCCTAACTTTGGCGGTAACCCTAATAACGGCGCGTTCCTGCTGAACGAAGCCCAGGCGCAAAACTCCTATAAGGATCCCAGCTTAAAGGATTTTAGCGTTGATACCCCGTCCGCACTGGACAACTTCACTCAAGCTATTCAGTCGCAGATTTTAGGGGGGTTACTGACCAACATTAATACCGGTAAACCCGGCCGCATGGTGACCAACGACTTTATCGTTGATATCGCCAATACTGACGGACAGCTTCAGTTGAACGTGACCGATCGTAAAACCGGAAGAATCTCCACCATTCAGGTTTCCGGTCTACAAAGTAATTCAACTGACTTTTAAACAATAGCTAAATAAGGACAACGATCATGCAGCGCTTCCTGATATTTGTTGCAGTGTGCTTATTGAGCGGTTGTTTAACTGCTCCACCTAAAGAAGCTGCAAAACCGACATTAATGCCTCGGGCCCAGAGTTATCGTGATTTAACGCATTTACCTTCACCTACGGGGAAAATATTTGTCTCCGTATACAACATTCAGGATGAAACCGGGCAATTCAAACCTTACCCGGCAAGTAACTTCTCCACGGCTGTGCCGCAAAGCGCCACCGCCATGCTGGTTACCGCGCTCAAGGATTCGCACTGGTTTATTCCGCTGGAACGTCAGGGGCTCCAGAACCTGTTGAATGAACGCAAAATCATTCGTGCCGCTCAGGAAAATGGCACCGTCGCGGACAATAACCGCATGCCTCTGCAATCTCTGGCGGCAGCGAACGTGATGATCGAAGGATCGATTATTGGCTACGAAAGTAACGTTAAGTCGGGTGGTGCAGGAGCTCGTTACTTCGGTATCGGTGCGGATACCCAGTACCAGCTTGACCAAATCGCCGTGAACCTGCGTGTGGTTAACGTCAGTACAGGCGAAGTGCTCTCTTCGGTGAACACCAGCAAAACCATTCTGTCTTATGAAGTGCAGGCAGGGGTATTCCGCTTCATCGATTACCAGCGTTTGCTGGAAGGTGAAATTGGCTACACCTCTAACGAGCCGGTCATGATGTGCCTGATGTCAGCCATTGAAACCGGCGTGATCTTCTTAATCAACGACGGTATTGACCGCGGGCTGTGGGATCTGCAAAACAAAGCAGACGTGCAGAACCCGATACTGGTGAAATACCGCGATATGTCAGTCCCTCCGGAATCCTGACAGGAAGCGCATAAAAAAGGCGAGATGATTATCTCGCCTTTTTTTATTCGCTCACCGCAGTGATGTTTTGCGCTTTTCCCCGTCGCGACGCCAGCCAAAGACCGCTGTTTTTCATGGCATAGCCAAACAGCAACCCCAGCGCCAGGGAGGGAACCACCAGCTTCCAGTCACCCTGCCCTGCAAAGGTCGCGCACGCCCCCATAAAGGTCCCCGGCACAAATGAAAGCAGCAGATGCTTAGCCTGGATGCACATTAAAAAGGCAACGACACCCGTCATGACGTACCCCAGCATCTCCATATGCGGCGCCAGCGCGCTGCCCTTCATGATCACCAGCGCCCAGATAACACCGCTCATCAGCGTGCAGCCAGAGATAAAGAGCCCTTTGACGCCCCCCTGCGGACAGGCGAAATAGGCGGTGCAGCCGAGGAACCCGGCCCAGCTGAGCAATCCGAGAGACACGGCTACCCATCCCCAGAGTCCGGAGAGAATACCTGTCGTTAGTGCGATACAAAGTAATATATTCATGGCGCGCATCTTAGCAGATGCGCACCATAGAAATGAGATCAGAAGCACATTACGTGCAAGTTGAAATGTTGAGTTGCAGAATTTATGTGATCTAAATCACTCTTCGTTCTCTTCTTCCAGCTCATCCCACATTGCCGCAATAGCGTCGCGGGTCAGCGGGGCCAGCGTTCTCCAGAACGGCGAGGTGGCATGCGCTTCGACTTTACCCAGGAATGTCCCGACCCACGGCAGCAGGTACGTTTCGAACAGGGTTTCGATGGCTTCATTCTCATCATCACCGGCGTTGTCTTCGATCCAGGACGCCGCCAGCAGCAGCGTACCGATATGATCGGCTGGCGTATCGCTCAGCGGCATACCGCGCGTGGAGAGAAACGCGCGGACTTCCGCTTCCGTTGCCCCGTCCTGCCAGGCTGAACGGTATGGCGAAACGCGGCACTCATCGCCAACGAACAGCGCATTGTAGTCCGTCGCAATCTGCTGCATGTCACAGCTTTTTTGCAGACGTTCCAGTAAATCATCCTGTTCCAGCGGCCAGTTCTGCGCCAGTTTGCCTTCACGAATTAACGTAAAGAGCGGAACCAACAGCGGGTCTTGCGGCTGGCGATAATAGAGCGTACCCAGCACGCGGCAGAGGATGGAAAACTCGTTCATTTTTATGATTCCATTACACAATTAAAGATCGGCAAATTCGGCTATCGGTTCCATTCCGCGCGACTCGAGGAAATCGAGCATGCGGCGTGGGGTCACGTTCAGGATTTGCGCTTCCGGGAAGTTAACATCATTCAGCACTTTCAGGCACTCGCTGAAATCGCCCAGCGTAAACGCGGTATGAGAATCTGAGCCCAGCGCCACCATGCCACCTGCGTCACGCACGGCGGCAGCCACTTCGCGGCAGTTGGCTTCACTGCCCTTACGCGAGTGCACAAAGGAGGAGTTGTTAATCTCCAGCGCCACGCGGTGCTTCGCTGCCGCCTGCGCGACAGCCTGAATATCAATCGGATACCTCGGGTTACCGGGGTGGCTGATAATGTGCACATTGCCGCTGGCAATGGTGGCAATCATCGCCGCGGTGTTGGTGTCTTTATCCTGAGGCGGGAAAACCGGCTCATGAAAACCGGCGAGGATAAGGTCAAGAGACGTCAGCATCGGGCCGGTGCAGTCGATCTCACCGTCGGTATTTTTGATGTTCGCCTCAATGCCGCGCAGTATCCCAATGCCGTCCACCAGACGTGGCCAGATCCGCATATTCACAAAATGCCAGTAGTGCGGCGCATCCGCCATGTCCGGGCCATGATCGGTGATCGCGAACAGCTTGATGCCTTTAAGCTTCGCCTGGGCGATATAATCATGGAGGTTGCTATACGCGTGGGTGCTGGCGACGGTGTGCATATGCAGGTCAACGGGATACATCTCTCTCTCCTCTGCGGTTTTTCCAAAGGATAGCAGTTATCAGCGGCGAATATTAGCAAAAACCCGGCGAACGCCGGGTTTCTCTCAGTAGCCGCGCTGTCTGTCGACCTGTCCGGTGACCGCGTTACCCTTTTCCATTTCGCTGATGGTATGGGATATATACGCCACCGCTTCTGCCGGACGCGTCACGGCAGCCACGTGCGGGGTCATCGCCACGCGCGGGTGCGCCCACAGCGGGCTTTCCGCGGGCAGCGGCTCACGGCTATAGACATCCAGCATGGCGCCTTTTAGCTTTCCGCTGTCCAGCGCCTTCAGCAGATCGCCTTCCACGACATGGACCCCGCGCGCCAGGTTCATCAGGTAGCTCTGATCGACGAGCTGATTGAGCAGGGCTTCATTGATGATCCCTACCGTTTCCGCAGTGTTTGGCAGCAGGTTAATAAGCACGCGTGTCCCTTTCAGGAATGCAGAAAGCTCATCCGTTCCGGCAAAACTCTCAACGCCCGGATAATCCTTGCGGCTGCGGCTCCAGCAGCGTAGCGGGAATCCCCACGGGGCAAGCGCTTCGGCCACTTTTGAGCCCAGCACGCCCGCACCGAGTATGCCGATCGTAAAGTCTTCGCGATGGTACTCCGGCAGCGGCTCCCAGTGGGCTCGCTGTTTAAAGGCCTGATAGTCATCGAAGCGGCGGAACCAGTGCAGTACCTGGCTCACGGCATATTCCTGCATTTGCTGGCCCATTCCGGTATCTTCCAGGCGGAAAAGGGGGATATCTTCCGGCAGCATTTCAGGGTGTGCCTTCAGTTTGCTCAGAATGGAATCCACGCCGGCTCCCAGGGCAAAAACGGCCTTCAGCTTGCGGCCCTGGAGCATTTCTACCGGAGGATGCCAGACCAGCGCATAGTCAGCATGTTCATTATCGCCACGCTTCCACTCGCGAACGCGTGCGCCGGGTAACGCCGCCGAAAGCGCCTTGATCCAGTATGCCGTATCAAACGTGGGGTGATAGAAAAGTATATCCATAGTCATTCCTGCCTTTTATTGCGCTGATTTATTTTGCTTTTTCACTGGACGGTCAGCATAACAAATTTATAGCGCAACTGTGTTGCTGATAAAAAAGACGCTTTCAGCACATTTAAGAATCATGTTGCCTGAAGTTTGTCTAAACGCGCTAAATTACTGAAAAAGTGAGTTGACGGCAGTTCGGCTTTTCCTTACATTAGCGCCCGTCCCGGCAACAACGGGATGACAATATGGTGAGGTGTCCGAGTGGCTGAAGGAGCACGCCTGGAAAGTGTGTATACGGCAACGTATCGGGGGTTCGAATCCCCCCCTCACCGCCATATTTAAGATGAGAGCTCGTACGAAAGTACGGGCTTTTTTCTTTTATATTCTCCGTAAAGGGGGGGATGAGAACCCCCGGTGCTATATGCAGCTCGGTGCGGCCTGAGCCCCTCACCCTGCCCCTCTCCCCAGGGGAGAGGGAAGTGTTACTCTTCCACCATCCGCGCATACTCTTCGGTCAGAAAATCCACCAGCGTCCTGACGGACGGCAGCAGGCCGCGCCGCGAAGGATAAACCGCGTGAATCACTTCGCGTCGGGGTTCCCACGCATCCAGCACCCGTACCAGTTCCCCCGTCGCCAGCTGGTCCTTGACCATCAAAATCGGCAGCTGCACCACGCCGATGCCTGCCATGGCAGCTTCACGTAGCGCCAGCATGTCGGTGGTGATCAATCGAGGGTGGTAATGGATCTCCGCTTTGGCACCTCCGGGACCGGACAGCTCCCATTTATGAATATGTTTCCCCTCGTTCATGCTTAACCCGGGCCAGGCACATAGTTCAGACGGCATGACGGGTTCTCCCATGCGTTGAATCAACGCCGGACCCGCGACCAGACAATGTCCCCTGTCAGCCAGCACCCTTAATACCAGGTCGCTGTCATCAAACGGACGCGGACGCACGCGGATCGCCACATCAATACCTTCGCCAACAAGATCGACCCGCCGGTTGGTCGCCTCAAGCTGAAGATTGATCCCGGGGTAGCGCGCCATAAATCTGGCCAGCATCGGACCCACGTGGACATGCAACAGAGTTATCGGGCACGTAATCCTGACAACACCGCGCGGTTCAGCCTGCAGTGCCGCCACGGCTTCCTCCGCGGCCTCGGCCTCCACCATCATCGCTTTACAGTGCTGGTAGAAGGTCTGCCCGACCTCGGTCACCGTAAACTGTCGGGTTGTACGGTGGATGAGCCGCACGCCAAGGCGTTCTTCCAGCTGCGCTATCCGGCGGCTTAACCTGGACTTTGGCAGATCAAGCGCCCTTCCCGCCGCCGCAAAGCCGCCGTAGTCCACCACCTTCACAAACCAGACGAAGTCATTGAGATCCTGCATAAATCCTCATCGTTCCATTTTCAGAACAGTGAATGCCAATTTCACTATCTACCGGAGTATTAACTCTGAATATAAGCTAATTACATCAACAGAACATCAGGAGTTAATCATGAAAAACGTAACAGGCGTTTATACCGCTCCCCGCCAGCACTGGGTTGGCGATGGTTTCCCGGTCCGTTCGATGTTTTCTTACCAAACCCACGGCGAGCCGCTGAGCCCGTTCCTGCTGCTGGACTACGCGGGCCCGTACAGCTTTCCGGCAGATGGGGCGAAACGCGGCGTAGGCCAACACCCTCACCGGGGTTTTGAAACGGTCACCATCGTCTATTCCGGTGAAGTGGAGCATCGCGACTCCACGGGCAAAGGCGGCGTCATTGGCCCCGGCGACGTGCAGTGGATGACGGCAGGTGCAGGCATTTTGCACGAGGAATTCCACTCCAGCGCGTTCTCGCAGAAAGGCGGAGAACTGAAAATGATGCAGCTTTGGGTCAACCTGCCGGCCAAAGACAAGATGGCGGCACCGGGCTACCAGAGCATTACCAAGGATGCAATCCCGGTCGTGACGCTACCGGATAACAGCGGTTCGCTGCGGGTTATTGCCGGTCGCTACGAGGCTGTAACCGGCCCGGCGCACACCTTCTCACCGCTCAACGTCTGGGACATCGCGCTGAACCTGGGAAGCCATCTGACGCTCAATCAGCCCGAAGGCTGGAGCACCGCGCTGGTCGTGCTTGAAGGCAACATCACGGTGAACGGTACAACGCAGGCGGGTGAAGCCCAGCTGGTCGTTTTGAGTCAGGAAGGCGACAAACTGCACCTGGAGGCGAACAGCGATGCCAAAGTGCTGCTGATGGCCGGCGAGCCGCTGAATGAACCCATCGTGGGCTATGGCCCGTTTGTGATGAACAGTAAAAGCGAAATCAACGAAGCCATTCGTGATTTTAACTCCGGCCGCTTCGGCCAGATCTGAAATTAATAAAGGAGAAGATAATGTCTACACCTGCGAATTTTAATGGCGCACGTCCGGTTATTGATGTGAACGATGCGGTGATGTTGCTTATCGATCACCAGAGCGGTCTGTTCCAGACCGTTGGGGATATGCCAATGCCGGAACTGCGCGCCCGTGCGGCTGCGCTGGCAAAAATCGCGACTCTGGCGAAGATCCCGGTGATCACCACCGCGTCAGTCCCGCAGGGACCGAACGGACCGCTTATCCCGGAGATCCACGCCAACGCGCCGCATGCGCAATATGTTGCCCGTAAAGGCGAGATCAACGCCTGGGATAACCCGGATTTTGTTGCTGCGGTGAAAGCGACCGGGCGCAAGACGCTGATTATCGCGGGCACTATCACCAGCGTCTGCATGGCCTTCCCGTCAATCAGCGCGGTAGCGGACGGCTATAAGGTGTTTGCGGTGATTGATGCCTCCGGCACCTACAGCAAAATGGCGCAGGAGATCACCCTGGCGCGCGTGGTGCAGGCCGGTGTGGTTCCGATGGATACGGCGGCGGTGGCCTCTGAGATCCAGAGAACCTGGAACCGTGAGGACGCAGCCGAGTGGGCTGAGGTGTATACCCACATCTTCCCGGCTTACCAGCTGCTGATCGAAAGCTACGGCAAAGCACAGGAAGTAGTTAAAAACAGCGAAGTGCTCGATTCACAGCGTTAATAACCCGTGCTGCGACAAGAGCTGATTAAGGCTTAACCGAACGAGCACGAATACAGAAAATCTGCTTGACCGTGTTAGCGCAACTCCCTATAGTAGCGCCCCGTTGCCCCCCAAGCGGTCAGGCAGCAAAAAAATATGGTGAGGTGTCCGAGTGGCTGAAGGAGCACGCCTGGAAAGTGTGTATACGGCAACGTATCGGGGGTTCGAATCCCCCCCTCACCGCCATCTTTAAAGAAGAGCTCGCATGA